>JBGPHY010000128.1:0-11158 GCA_041484625.1 Terriglobia bacterium
GCTTTTGTTCCGATGATCGTAGCCCAACACCGCATTCTTCCCCCTCACTGGTCCGTGCTCGCACCCGGCATTACTCTGGGCCTTTGGTTCGCCAGCCAACTGCTGGAGGGCTTAGTGGAGGCCGGAGTCCCTTTTGCCTTCCAGCTCCTGCCCCTTTACGCCGGTCTCATTACTGCGGCACTTTCGTGGCGCTCGCGCCGGTTTCACCAGGCCACGAGCTATCGATGGTTTTTCGTAGCAACGCCGGTTGCCTGGGTGGCAATTGACTTCATCCGGGGGCAGGAGGTTGCCATGCTCGCCGGCACATGGGGAAACCCGGTCTATGCTCTCTGGGCACAACCCTGGCTATTGCAGCCGGTCAGCCTTGTAGGCACTTATGGCCTCGAATTGCTTCTCCTCATGGTCAATTGGGCTGTGGCTGGGCTCGTGATCGCCGCGCTCGACAAGCGAGGCGTTTCTCCGTTGCAGCCGTTTCCGCCCGGGCGAGCTATTTGGGCTGCAAGAGGGGTGTTAGTGGCCGCTGGAGTGTGGCTCGTGGGATCCCTCCTCCTGTTGGATTCCGCACCAGCTACCCTACGGGTGGCCGCCATCCAGCCCGGTCCCAATGACAATGCCGAAGAAGAGCTGCGCCGTGATTTCGAGCAGACCCGTGAAGCTGCCGCAGCAGGCGCCCGCCTGGTCGTGTGGCGGGAGGTTGGAGTGCAGTTCGACCTCCGATCAAAGCGCACGGAGGAATTCGCCATGCTCAGCCGCGAGACGGGCGTGCACTTGGTCGTCGGCTTCGGGGACACCCTTCCCGACGACCGTCGTCTCAACATGGCTGCCGTGTTTTCACCCGAAGGCGGTCTCATCGGCTGTTTTGGCAAGGATCACCCGGGAACGTTTGCGGGAGATTATAGTGACGTTCGGATGGGCTATCCCGTCTGGAAGACCGCCATCGGGCGGTTGGCCGCCATCATTTGCTACGACCTCGATTTTACCGATACGGCACGCCATTTGGCACAAGGCGGAGCCCAGATCGTGGCTGTTCCCTCGAACGACTCCGTGCCGTTCCTGGCCGCAACCCATTACGCTCATCTGGTGTTTCGAGCGATCGAGAACCGGATATCTCTCGTCAAGGCCGATCAAATGCGTGGCGCTGCGGCTGTTGATCCCTGGGGGCGAGTCGTGGCCAGGGTGGTCGATCGGAAGGGGCGGCGCTCGACACTGATTGCCGAACTCCCCTTGGGAGCGCACGACAGCCCATTGGTTTACCTGGGGGATTGGGTCGGCTGGCTCTGCCTCGGATGGCTGACCTTTCTGCTGGTTCTCTCTGGCGGTCTACGCATCCGGACCGGTTGGAGGCGGACGTCCACTTGAAACTGACCCCGTTACGTCTTGTTGTCCTGCGCCAGTCTTGCTTGGTTTTGCTGGACTGTGCCTTGGGGAAGAAGATAGAGTCATGCCGACTCGACCTCTCCTCCAAGGACGCCTGGCTGGTTCTGCGCACCGTGAGGGTGGTCGAAATCCGGTTGGAAATCTTTCAATATAAGGGATTCGAGCAGCCTTTATCCTTCTATCACTTAGAGTGAGCTGATTCTCAAGACCGGTTTCCGCAACAGTCACTGCCCGCTCGTCCTGAGGGATCGAAGGATGAGGAGGCTGAGCCATGAGCAACCCAGAAGCCGCCGCCGTGGCCGTCGAAAAACCGGGGGCACATCCTGCCGTCCGCTCCAGGGAGCGATTGCTGTCTCTCGACGTTTTCCGCGGATTCACTCTTTTGGGGATGGTTCTCGTCAACGCACCGCCGCTTTCGCCTGCTCTGCTGACGGGTAAGTCGTCATCGTCGCGTGGGGCTTTTCTGTCCCTTTGTGTAGCACCCGGGGGTCATCCCATTCAGGTCGGCCTGCTGAGCCGGCTTCTCCTCGAAGCTGCGACGCAGCAACCGCAGCAGATTCTGGAGTGTTCTGCGCCATTGCGCATACGCAGCAGGCAACTTGCAGCGAGATATTTGCAATCGCACGATTGAGCATACAAAGGTAGCTGAACATAGACTTGTCTCTCCAAGAGTGAAGGCCGCTCGAGCGCGCCGGTTCCATCCGGAAAAACTTCCATGCCGCTAATGGGACGACGATCTTCGGAACGGGGTCGCTGCTGGTCAATGCTGAACGGAATATGGAGATCAGGGGGTGTTTTGGGTGTTCATCAAACAGGGTCCAATGCTACCACGCCGGCTGGCGAAGAACAAGTCGGCAGGCGGGAGCGCCCTTGGCAGGCGCTCCCGCACGACTGCAGCATTCGAGCTGCTGGGAACAGCTCAAAAGTAAATGTGCACTCCGAGTTGTATTGTCCGCATCCCCAGACGGGTTGAGGTAATTCTTCCGAAGTTTGCATCATCCGAAACTCCTGGAGGAGCAAACTGGGCATGGTTGAACGCATTGAACAGGTCTGCCTGGAATTGAAGCCTGCCCGCCTCTCCGAGCGGGAGTTTCGCGGATTTCGCCAGGGAGAAGTCAAGGTTATTCATGCCCGGACTACGTAGCTTGGAAAGGAACCGCGGAGAGTTTCCAAATGGGTAAAGGCTGGTGTCGCCCCACGAATTCGCAAAATTGAAGACACTCGTATCGAACCAGTGATCCAAGGTCTGCTGAAAGCCCGATGGAAGCGGATTGCCATTCATATAGGGGCGGATCTGATACGACCGTAGGGGATTGCAGTATCCCCAACAAGAATCAAACGCGCCGATCGGTCCTCCCTTCTGAGCCGAGTAAATCCCGCTTACCTGCCATCCGCTGAACACATGGCTGGCAAAGCCCTCCCGCAACCAGCGTTGGCCGCGGCCAAAGGGCAACTGCCAAACGGATGCGGTCGCAAGCCTGAGCGGAACATCGCCCGCGCTCAGGCTGCGCTCAGCCTTGCGGTTGTAAAAGTCCTGAGGCAAGGCATCCAGCGCGCCGAAGCCGCCCCAGTCGGAGGAGGAGTCGTCGATCAGCTTGCTCCAGGTGAATGTGCTCAGCAGGGAGATGCCTTTCGAGAACCGCTTCTCGACCCTGGCCGTCGCAGCGTGGTAGATCGAACTCGAAACCATGTAATATCCCGGACTAACATAGATCCCCCCATGATTGCCCAGGACCCCATTGCCGGGGGCGCAGTAAGGGCTGTCCATGGTCCAGGAACCCCAGCCCTCCCGCACGACTTGCTCTGGCGAGGCTGGGCAAATGTTGGACAAGGCGTTGAACGTCAACCGGGTGCCCTTGCTGCCGATATATGAGAGCTGGACCACAGTCTGAGCGACGGTTTCCTTTTCGAGCGTCAGGTTCCATTGTTGCACATAGGTCTGGCGCTGATTTCGCGCGGTATAGGTTGAATTCGCTCCCTGCGCCAGGGTCAGAGGGGCAGACGCATCAGGGGGCGTAATGGCCGGCAGGTGGTCCCATTGCACGGTTCTGAATCCCGTTACGGCAAGCAGGTTCGGCGAGGGTTCACCATCGCCTCCGCGGCCATGACCAACGCTGCCCGGATACATGATGCCGTACCCGCCTCTCACCACGAAGCTGCCGCTCGGGTTCCACGCAAATCCCACGCGCGGGCCAAACTCCCTGTAGTCGGGGTTGACATTTCCTTCCGGGACATTGACCCCGGGTATCTCCCATTGCAGCGAATAGGGATTGAAACTCGCCGCAAAATGGTTCTTTTCGCGCCAAGACAAATCGATCTGATACCTCAATCCCAGGTTCAGGGTCAACCGGGGCGTGATCTTCCAGTCGTCTTGGATGAAGTAGGCGTGGGACCACATCCTCGAATTCAGATAGTCGGTCTGAACATCTGCGCCCCCGTTGTCTACCATCCCCAATAGGAAGTCTGCGAAGGAGTTTCCGGTGTTGTTCGCGAGGAAGGTGAACTCACCGTTGACTCGGTTCGGTTGAATGTTCTGTATCCAGTAACGGCGGACTTCTGCGCCAAACTTCAGGTTGTGCTTGCCGAACATTCTTGACATAGTGTCTGTCAACGCAAGGTTTCCGGCTGGCTCCCACAGCATGGTCCCTCCGCCGCCAATGGTGGTGTATCCGTACAGATTCAGACGTGGCGCCCCGCACTTGCCATTCGACCCTGGTAAAGTGCACTCTGGGAATCCGCTCAAACCGAAATCAGCCGGACCCAGGGTCCCATAGCCGAAGGGGGCCCTTCCAGAATTCCGCTTATTCCACCCGAGGCGGAAATCATTCAACAGGGTTGGGGTGATAGTGTGAGTCCAAGCCAGTGTCAAGGCTTTGGCCGGAGCACCCACAAACAGGGGATCGGGGAAGGGACCGCCGAAATAAGTCCGTCCGCCTTGATAGTGAAACACGCCAAAGAGGTGATCGGATGACCCGAGGTTGTAATCAACGCGTGTGTTTTGCCTGTCCACTCTGTTCGTGCTGGGACTCGACGCAGAGAAGTTGCAAATCCCCTGGCTGCAGGAGCTATCCGACGAAGGATCCGGCCATAGGGCCAGGATTTTCTGCGACGCCGGACTGATGCGATCAGCGGGGATTTGCTGGTTGGGGAAAGGGCTGCCAGTCGCTGGGTCAATGATAGGCGTAGTCAGGACTGAGAAGTCGCCTCTCTTGAAAGCAGGACTTGGGATCAAGTAGCCCACGCTGTAGCTGCTGGTATTGGAGCGGACTCCCTCATAATCAGCAAAGAAGAACAGCTTGTTCTTCATAACCGGCCCGCCCAGGGTGCCACCGAAGTTGTTGAACCGGAAAGGCAGCTTCTTGGCCTCCGGCTGGAGGAACCAGTCCCTTGCGTTGAGAGCGTCATTCCTCAGGAACTCGTACACCGATCCATGAAAGCTGTTCGTGCCTCCCTTGGTGATTGCGGTGATCAGGCCGCCGCCCACCTTGCCGTACTCGGCCGACAGGTTGTTGGTTTCGACGCGGAATTCCTGGACCGAGTCCACCGAAGGGGAAACTGACATGCCGCCCCAGACCGGTTGCTGGACGCTGGTTCCGTCCAGCAAATAGTCGTCGTTGCGAGGGCGGCCCCCGTTGATTCGCATGTTGTCGCCGTCATAGCCGCCCTCGCCCGGCTGAGTGCTCACGCCGGCAGAGAGTCTGGCCAGCTCGAAGAAACCGCGCCCATCTCCGCTTTGAATCGGCAGATTCGCCAGTGTAACCTGGTCAAAAGTCTGCCCCAGGGACGACTGCTGCGTGTTGAGCAGCGGCGCCTCGGCTGAAACGTCGACGATCTGCGAAGCTTCTCCGACTTGCAGGATGATATTGACTCTGGGATTCGCGTTGATCTCGAGCGCTATACCAGAGACCATGCCTGTCTTGAAACCAGGAGCTTCCACTTCAATCTTGTACTCGCCTGGCGGCAGGCTGTTAGCATTGTAGATCCCTGACTCATTCGTCACAAACGTGCGAACGACGCCGGTATTCACATGGGTGACCCTGAGACTGGCGCCCACAATCACAGCCCCGCTGGGATCTGTAACGTGACCCGTTATCGTTCCGAAAACGGACTGTCCTGCCGCTTCCTGTGGACAAGACAAGAGAACGGCAAGAATGAAACATGCAAGAACTGCTGTTACCCTGGTTTGATTCATAAGACCGCTCCTTTTGATGATTGAGTTGATTAGGATCCCGATGGAGCTGCCGGCCACGCTGGGCCTCTGTCAGCCCAGCCGAAGTTGGTCCAAAGCAGAGTTGGACAACTCGTCTGGAACTTCGACCGTAACGTGGTGTTGTTCACTCCAGAACTTCAGAGTACTTTGAACAAAGGCATTCCGGGCCTGGTTCTGGTCACCTGATTGCAACCCAGCAAGAATCTGCCGGTGTTGCTCAGCAGAAGCCAGGAACTCATTTTCCACCTCGCGGGGCCGCTGTAATAACACGAACGCAAAAAGAGGGAATGCGACCCTTTCCAGCGCGAGGCCGAGATACTCGTTTCCTGTCAAGTCCCAAATCCTGCGATGGAACTGGAGGTCGTTCTTGTGAAAGGTCGCCAAATCGAACTCTCTTGCAGCGGTCTCCATCATCGCGACAATTGGACCAAGTTCTTGGGACACGCGCTCGTTCCAATGGGCGGCAGCCTTGCCCACGGCCACGACTTCTAAAGCCATTCGAACCTCGAGGATCTTTCGGAAATCCTCTTGGCTCAATTTGGTGACATAGGTGCCTTTGTTAGGCGCTGTTTTGCGTACAAAGCCCTGAAGCTCGAGTTCCTTCAGGGCTTCCCGCAAGGTGGGCTGGCCGATCCCAAAACGCGCCGCCAGCTTCTGCTCGATCAGTCGTTCTCCGGGCTTCAGCACGCCTGCAAGGACCGCCTCACGCAACTTCTCGGCCACCGCATCCGGCAAGGAGCGAACCCGCAATCCGCCCAGCATCTCGCTTGCGCCCATCACACCTCCCGAAATCTCAAAGCTCCGACATTTACCCCGGATGAACTTTCATCTTTAATAGATGATCCCGGCCATGATGCGCTTGTGCGCAGCGCCAGCGCAACGTTCCGGCAGTTCTGTAACGGTCCTGCAACTGTCTGAAAACAAATAGGAGCATCGTGAGTTGCAGGTCTAACGGTTACGTTGTACAATGCGTATCTCTAGGAGTGTCGAAACATGCAAGGAAGCGCCCCGTCGCAATCCAAGCATACGCCGCGTCACGACGTGCCTGCGTCGGCCGAACTCAAGCGTGAGGTGCTCAAGGAGTTAGAGTTCCTTCTGAACAGCCCTGATTTCCACAGCAGCCAGAGAGCCCAGCGGTTATTACGCTACTTGGTGGAGTATTCGTTGGCGGGGAATGCCGAGCGGATTAAGGAGCGGACGATCGGGGTCGAGCTGTTCGGGCGGGAGGCTAGCTACGACACGGGACAGGACGCCATTGTCCGGGTAGCCGCCAACGATGTCCGCAAGCGCTTGACCGGGCACTATAAGAAGAGGGATCCTTCGGAACAGAGACTTCCCGTACGCATCTCATTGCCGCCCGGGTGTTATATCCCGGAATTCCAGGTAATCGAAAGCAACCTAGTTAATGCCAAAACAGAGCCGGCTAGGGTCGTCAGCCTTGACGCCACTGCCGAGCCAACTCCGTCCTCGAAGGCCTCTGCCGACGATTCTTCTGTCCACCTAACTCAGTTCCAAAAACACAAGCTTGTCTTCGCTTTGATTGCGTTTTCGCTGGCGGCTGGTTCTTTGGCCGGGTACTACGGGTACTCTCGATTGGGGGCGCAGGACGCGTTAGGCGAGTTCTGGTCGCCTGTGCTGCAGAGCCAAAAGCCTGTTGTGATTTGTGTTGCGCAGCCGATGGTGTACAGGTTTCCCGACCAGCCCAGCGAGGACCATTTCGGATCAGGCGAGGAAGAGGCTTTTCTGCCGCAGGCCGAACAAGCGCACGACGTGCAACGATCTGGGAGCGGCCAGTTAATTCCCATGCCTGACACGTTTGTGGGCGTGGGCGATGCCTTCGCGCTGGCGGATATTTCGGCTTTTCTCGGATCCCGAGGCAAGTCCTGGCAATTGCGGCCCGGGGTGGGCGCCTCCTCAGCCGATCTTCGGGCGGCCCCGGTGATCCTGATCGGCGCCTACACAAATCCATGGACTCGCAGACTGACTCAGAATTTGCGTTTTGTGTTCGAAAGTGGAACCTTCATCAGGGACCGGGTGCAACAGGAGAAGCGCTGGAGCCTCCCCAAGCTCACGCCCGATTGGAAGACTCCGGAGGATTTTGCGATCATCTCCAGATTCTCAAGCGGGGAGACGGGCGAGCCAGTCATGGTCGCAGCAGGGTTGACCAATTTTGGAACTCAGGTCGCAGGCGAATTTCTCACGAATGCGAACCTCCTTAAGGCTGCCATAAGACAGGTTCCCGCCGGTTGGCAGAAAAGGAACCTGCAGTTTGTAATCCACACCAGAATCATCGGCAAGACTCCCGGCCCTCCAACCGTCGTTGCCAGCCACATTTGGTGAGCCTTGACGCTCAAGCCCGCAGGATGGATGCTATGGCCACGAGGCCGGCGCCGAATGCGGCGAGTGGGCAAACCCCTGGCCAGTCGAGGGAGTATGGGTAAGAACCTTGACCACCGATCTTGACTACCCGAAAAACTTCATATCCTTTTAGGTCCAAGGAATTAGAAAGGTTGTGAAGCCCGCCCAGCGCTTGTTATCTTTGATCATGAAAACGTTCCAGAATCTCTTTCGGCAGCTCCTCGAATTTCTGCGATTCGGGCAAGAGGTCATTCTTTATGCACTGATCTTCGTCTCGGCCTTCTTCCGCAAGCGAGCCTCTCTGGGATGCCGTGTAGGTCTCCGGCTCGGCATTGTGTGCAATCCGGCGTTATGGCAACTCAATCTGTTCTCATAGACTAGCCCAGTTCGTAGATGTCACCCTTTGGTCTTGATGAACAGTTCCGGCTTGATGACACCACCATTGCCTCTCAATTCGGCATAAGGGACCCGGTCGTGCTCGAACCCGAAGGACGTGTAGACTTCACCTAAGAGGTCAAAGGCGAGTTTTTCAGGGGCGTCATTGGGGCTTGAATCCACGCACACGCTAATGTCCCCAGCTTGAGCTGCTCTGCCTTCCATATGGTAATCCCATTTTAGGCTACCCAACGGATTGGGATTCAGTACGCAGGTCTTTTCGCCGAGCTTCATGTCTCTGAACCATAATGCAAATTTGAATTTCTGGGGTTTAGGTGAAGCAAAGTCAAAAACCTTGACCGCAAACGTGGCAAACAAGAACACGGATTCAGCCAGTACGAGATTGTTGATCCTCCAACCGGAAGACTCTTCCGATTTGGTGGCGTGACAGAGAAAATCGTGGTCGCCTCGCGCAACAAACACAATTGCGCCATCCCTCCAGATCTCAAGCAGCTTGTATTCTGAGCTCACTGTCCTGCGGAGGTCCATTGAGACGATTCTCGATGTCTCTCCTGTATCGAGGTTGAAACCATTTGGACGTAGCTTAGGCGGATCTTCCATGATGCGGACGACATCTGCATGCCGCGACTGGAACAACGATGGTATTTGGCAGGGCTCAGAGGGAAAGACCGCGAGCACATAGGCCGGCTTCGCATTTAATCCGGCAGCGATAACTGCTCGCATCATGCGTTCCCCTTGGACTTTATCGGAGATAACCTGATCAGAAAGAGACTGGTTCGACCTTGCAATCAATTGTCCCAGCGTCTCTTGCAAATTGCCCAACATGCTGCTGACCTCGCTAAACCGAAGACCGTCCCTGATTCGTGTGTGAAGTTCTTCGACTGATAAGGAATCTACACCGTCTCGGTGTCTCACGAAACAACCGAAAAGGATGCCCTTGATCTTGCCGTCGTCATCTGTCAGTTTCGTGACGAGGTAGGGGCATTTCTCATCTGCCGCGGCAGGCACTGAGATCACGGTAACTCCCAGTGTTCCTCCTGTTGAGCCGGGATACCAATCTATGGTTACTTCCGTTAAGGGCGGATAGACCCAAGACTTCAAGACATCCAGGTATTGTCGTTGGTCAACCAGGGCTCTTTCGTGGAGACAGGCATCAATTACCTCGTCGCCCTGGTGGGTTGGATCTTTCCGAGTACGAGCCCCTATCAGGATCAAGCCGCCGGCCGCGTTCGCCAAAGCTGTGACACCTTTGGCCAGTTCGTTCTTTTGTCGGTCTTCCTCCAAACGGTACGGGGCCTTCTTGAATTCAAGCTCTTCCCTCTCAACGAGCCCTATCAGACCCGAATGGTTTCCCGATTTCACGAGTGTAAGCACTTCATCGTTTGATAAGTTCTTTGTCATGATTCGGCTGAGCTAGATTCACGTATCGACTGGCAACGTCGGCCGCCGACAAATAACCTCTCCATAAAACAAAAGCAAACAGAGAGACTCTGCTTCGTCAAAGCCCGGTTTCCAATCATCTTCTAAAGTCATTTCATCAAATCTCGAAAGGACTTGAAATTGACTTTGAAGCGTTGCTTCGCCAGAGTCTCAAGGGCAGCGTCCGCTTCTGAAACCGACAAGGCACCTACCCGTATAGCAAGGAGCAGGATTCCTGGTGTGTTGACTAGCCGGGTGGGTCCGATTCTCGCAAGAACCTCTCGCCGAAACCTCCTTTTTTCGTCTGAAGCGATCATCCATCCCTTTGTAACGGCGAGGCTCAAACAGGCTGCTTCCCCTTTCCCCAACATCGTGGCTAGCTCGGCGTACAGGCTCAGTGCAGGGATCTCGGTAAGAGGCTCGCACCGGATGAAGCCGTTGCCCAGCGCGTTGGCCATAGCAGCCGCTTGCTGAGGGTCTGTGACTTCCTCAACGACCTCGGGAGGGATGACAAACTCAAACCCGGCCAACTGTCCAAGTAGATCCAGCCTGCCAATGTGAATCAGGTTAATCAGAATGTTGGCATCGGTGACGACAACACGATTCACAGCACGATCCTCAGCGGCGACTACATCTCAGGCGCGAAAACAGCATCTGCTTCATCCTCCTCCAGACCCGATCGTTCGAGGAGCGATTTGGCGTCCTCCTCTGTTACCCGAACCATCCGGACAATCTCCAAGAACTTCGACTTGCTGATCTTCTCTCGTCGCAACGCCTCCAGTGCCAGTCCAAGGAACCGCCGCGTGAACTCTACGCCGTGTTTGGCGGAATCAGGTTTCGGCAGCCCCAGCAGATCTGAGATTTCTTGACCGTTGCCTTGTTCTTCTTGAGTTTTCAATTGCTCGAATTCAGCTTCCGCAATCAGGCGCAGGTTGCGTAGCCTATAAAGTGCCGATAGCCGGCTCACTCCGAAGTAATGCGCCAATTGAACCACATCGTACAACTGGATGTCCTGGGTGCCTGGCTCGGTTCGTGAATCAACAGAGAGAACGCCGGACTCATCAAAGACCTCAGCATAAATGCGGCTGGGTGCCCCCTTCCCGAGAGCCGTCAGGAATTGCTGCACTCCTTCCTCCGGCATCAGGAAATTCGCGGCAAATGAATTCGCGCGTACTTCGACGAGGTTGTTTCGATTTGTCGTCTGGCTGATCAAACCCACAGTGCCACGATCCAGAAGCACGTGCGCGTATTCGTGGCACCAGGAAAAGCGTTGTCGCTCAGATCCGTGCGACTGATTGTTGACTACGAACAAACCGGTGCGTGAATCGCTAATCGTGAGGCCCGAAACTTCATCCGGCAACCTTACCATTCCAGTTCGGATACCTTGCCCTTCGAGCA
>JBGPHY010000129.1:0-11102 GCA_041484625.1 Terriglobia bacterium
GATGAGTTCGGCCTGCGGGTTGGCCCCACTGACGACAGCGATCCAAGAAAGCAGTCGCCAGCAAGCTTCGATCGGGCCGGGCAGGGTGGCTCCACGCTGGTTCACGAGCATCATGCGCCGTTGTATCTGCTCCTTTTTCACCGGGGTCTGGAAGGATTGGATTTAACCGTTGCTTCCAATCTGAACACCTGGGAGAAAGGCTTGACCGGAAATGGAGGAAGCGGGGACTACACAGTGACCGTAAGCGGTGACGGCTCCGGCATTCAAGTCCGCCGCCAGGTGCTTTCCTCCCTGCAGCCAGTTCGGATTAGAAAGGGAGACTATAACTTCAGTTATTACTTGGGACTTCCGCGGATCGTGGAAAAGGCCGATCGACACTGGCGCCACCTGTCTTTTGGAAATCACCCTTGGCCATCGGACTCCGACATCGAGAAATGGGCGGAGAGCGGAGTGAACATTGCCCGTCTGCACAATGACTACGCCGAAGATGAGGTCTTCTGGCATGATGGATCCTGGCCCCCTTACGACGAAAATGGAATGGCCGACTTGAGGCGTGTGATTGCCGCCTGCCATCGCTACCAGATCAAGGTGGTGCCGTATTTTTCCGTGCATGAGTTCCACCCCACAGCTCAGGGCTATAAAGACCATGAACAGGAATGGAAGCGCAGCACTGACCAGGCAGGAACAGTCATCCACAACTATTGGGGAAAAGGGGAATTTGGAGCGCAGATGTGCCCTCAGTCAGGTTGGATGGAGCGTCGAAAGCAGGATGTGGAACGAGCCTACCGGGAACTGGGATTTGATGGGATCTACTACGATTGGGTCTGGGGCCTGCCCTGCAACAATCCCAAGCATGATCCCAAGCTGCATGTAGGCACGGATGGTATCGTGGATTTCCTGGCCTGGACCCGGCGGCTTGTTTCATCCACCGGCACTTTGATTCTCCACGTCTATGGCCAATTCCCTTCGATCGCACTCGAGAATTATGCCGACCTGGTCGTGAACATGGAGGAGATTTCTGATTCAGAAGCCATGATGCAGATGGGGCAGATCCCATTGGTTACACTCCTGGCTGAAAGCATCCCGCGGCGACCGAACGCCGTACAGCTTCCTGCAACCAAAAGGGCTCATCAATTGCAGTCATTATTGAAGGCTACGGCAGTCGTTCTCTTCCCTCTGCACGGGATCTCTATCCTGTGATACATTGTGATCCGGATGGGAAATTCTTCCGGTTCGCTACTGCGCTTCCATTGTTTCTCAATCCCCTGGAGGATCTCTATGATTTGGTCTCTGAGAAGCTTCACCCTTCCAGCAATCCTGGCTCTCTTTGGCTTCTGTCTTCTAGCCTTTGCCCAAAGCCGACAGGTGTCCATTGTTCCCAAACCGGTCCTGTTGACGGTGCAGGAAGGGACTTTCCATTTGACCCCCGAGACGGCGATCGTGGCTGACAATGCCGCGCTGCCGGAAGCGCGCCAGTTGTCACGTCAACTCTCTCCAGCTACCGGTTTTGCTTTGGAGGTCAAGACAGCGGGCGACGGTTCAGTGATCGACATGAGAATCGATCCTTTGCTGAACAAGCTGGGAGAAGAGGGCTACCTTTTGACGGTCACCCCGAAGTCCGTTTCGATGCGCGCGCCTAAGTCGGCCGGGCTATTCTATGCGGGCCAGTCTTTGAGGCAGCTTTTACCACAGGCCATCTTTCGCGAGGCCAGGGTCTCCGGAACGGAATGGACCATCCCCTGCGTGCACGTTGAAGACTATCCGCGATTCCCCTGGCGAGGTGCAATGTTGGACACGGGCCGGCACTTCATGCCCAAGGAGTTTGTTTTGAAGTTCATCGACTTATTGGCCCTGCACAAGATGAACTCGTTCCACTGGCATCTCACTGACGACCAGGGCTGGCGGTTGGAAATCAAGAAATACCCCAAATTGACCGAGGGGGGGGCGTGGCGCAAGGAAACGGTAGTAGGCAACATAGAAGGTAAGTCCCAGAAAGATCTCACATTTGATGGCACGCCGCATGGAGGTTTTTACACGCAGGATGACGCACGGGAGGTCGTGGAATATGCCCGAGCTCGTCATGTCAACGTGGTTCCAGAGATTGAGATGCCTGGGCATGCCCAGGCTGCGATAGCCGCTTATCCGAAATTGGGAAACACTGGCGAAAAGCTGGAGGTGTTCACTCAATGGGGAGTCGACGCGAACATTTTCAATCCCAAGGAAAGTACAATCAAGTTCCTTCAGGACGTGCTGTCCGAAGTCATGGAACTCTTCCCCTCCCGATACATTCACACGGGAGGCGATGAAGCGGTCAAGACCCAATGGAAGTCCAGTCCCGATGCACAATCCCGGATCAAGGAGCTCGGGCTGAAAGATGAAGAGGAGCTTCAGGGATACTTCACCCGGCGCATGGACGAGTTCCTGACTTCCAAGGGCCGACGGCTCATTGGCTGGGATGAAATCCTCGAAGGGGGGCTGGCGCCTAATGCCGCTGTCATGTCCTGGCGTGGGGAAAAGGGAGGAATTGCTGCAGCCAAAGCCAGTCACGATGTCGTTATGGCCCCCACTGACTACACCTACCTGGATTACTACCAGTCCAAGGACAGGAGCAAGGAGCCTCTGGCGATTGGCGGTTACGTTCCTTTGGAGGTGGTCTACAACTACGAACCCATCGCCAAGGAGATTCCTCCGGAGTATGCCAAGCACATCCTCGGCTCACAGTGTCAGTTATGGACCGAATACATGGCCACCACCAAACACGTCGAGTACATGGCCTACCCCAGGCTATCGGCTCTCGCGGAGGTCACCTGGTCACCTCGGGAGAAGAAGGACTACCCCGAGTTCCTCAAACGCCTGGAGGTGCACCTGAAGCGGTTGAGTACCCTGGATGTGAACTACCGGCAGTTGGACGGTCCGAAGTGAGATCCTCCGGCTGAGGGGGAGTCTTTGCGGGCCTTCGCGATGGGTATGCGGTCCCTCCTTGAACAATCTGTCTTGTGATGAGACTTCTGGCTGTGTAACTTCGTGTTTTTCGAGAGGTGAGTAATGAAACGATGGAGATCGGGGAATTTTTGGGCTCTCGGGCTGTTGCTGCTATTAACCCTGGCGCCGTCTGATGCTGCGCTTGGGCAGCAAGCTGGACATCAGAAAGGGCGTAAACAGATTGCCACCTGGCTGGTCCTTGACGAGGAGAAGGGTTTTGCGCGGATCGAGCAGAACGCTGACATTCTCAATTCCCTGAGCATCTTCGGCGATCCTCCGAAGGAGTTCATTGACCGCTGCCACCGGCTTCAAATTGAGGTCTACCAGGGAGTGTCAGGTAACGCTTCCGGGTTCGACACGCCTGCCCGTGCCCAGGCCACGTTGGACAACTACCTTCAAGCTTGCCAGGTTCAAGGGTACGACGGAATCGATCTGGATTTTGAGCATCTGGACCCCACTCTTCAGGATGCCTATTCCCGGTTCCTGCGTCAGGTTTCCTCGGCACTGCACGGGATCGGCAAGAAGCTCAGCCATTGCGTGGGCTACTACCCGGGGATGGAATTGAATCCTCCCAAGAAGATCTTCTACGACCCCAAGGTGGTGGCTGAAACCTGTGATTTGATCCGGGTCATGTGTTACGACCTCTACTTTGCTCCGGGACGGGGAGATCCTAAGCTGGTGGGTCGACCCGACACCCAAGGAATGGGCCCTACTTCCAATTATCCCTGGGCGCGGGCCGCCATGCTCTTCTGGTTGAAACAAGCACCCCCGGAGAAATTGGTGATGGGCCTGCCAGCCTATTCCAACGACTATGCCCTTTCCCGGAAGGGACGAGGAGAACAGGTTTATACCTCCAAGCCGCAAATCCCACCACAAACTCCAGTGCAGAAGGCCTGGCTCTGGTATGAAAGGCTCTCTATCTACCTGTATGAAGACCAGAACGGCACTCCGCATCTTTTTTATGCCAGCGATGCTGACAGCACCCGTTCCCATTTAGAGACCGTGGATGAACTGAATCTACCGGCGATTGGTTTCTGGCATTTCAGCAGCGTGGACGAAGCAACCTGGAAAGCTGTCAGGACGTGGTTAAATGCGAAGTGAACCTCATTAACTCACCACAGAGGCGCCGATTTCACAAAGAGGAGCACGACCGCAAGGTCAAGAATCGGAGTAGCAAATCCACCATAACCCATTACTATCGGCGGCGAAAAACGCTTCGTCACCGAGACGTCTCGGGCCAAACAAAGTACAAGCCACATTTGTGGCGCTCGCTTGTGTCTATGAGCGCGATTCCTTCCACCGTCCGCGGGTGAAGTCCGGGAACGGCATGGGGGCGCTGCCCTTGGCCACCGACATTTCGCTCAACGGTGCCGGAGCGCACCAGGATGCTGCATCATAGACGTCCGAGTCGGGGGGCAATCCTTCCCGCATGCATTGAACCAGGCGGTAGCACATAATGAAGTCCATCCCGCCGTGCCCACCCAGCTTTCTGGCCAATTCCCCTTCCTGCTTCCATAAGGGGTGCTCGTACTGAGCCTTGAACTCCTCGATCCCGACAAATTCATCCCCTCCGGGCTGCCCATCTAAGAAGATTCGAGGGGGATAATCCCGAAAGATTCCTTTGGTGCCGGCGATCAGGTTGATCCGATCGTAGGGTTGAGGAGTGCTGACGTTGTGCTCCAGAGTGATCACCAGTCCCCTGGCAGTCTTAATGAGACTGATATTCAAGTCTCCGCACTTGTATGCCTCCTTCATCCGGGGATCATCAGCGGCCAGGTGCTGGCTACGGTAGAACGTCAGCGACTTCGCCGGAGAACTCATCGACACCAGGGACTCGAAGCGATCGCCTTGGTTGATGTTCATGTAATTGGCAACAGGCCCCAGGCCATGGGTGGGGTAGAGATTCCCGTTGCGGTCCAGGTGTTCGGATCGGCGCCACAGGCCCTCGCTCTCCTTGGAGAAGAGAATCCTTCGCAGATCGTGGTTGTAAGCCGCAGCCCCGTGGGTTAGCTCGCCAAACAGGCCGGCCCGAACCATGTTGAGCACCATCATTTCATTAGAGCCGTAGCAGCAGTTCTCCAGCATGACGCAGTGGTGGCGGGTTTTCTCGGAGGTGTCCACCAGATCCCAACACTCCTTTAACGTATTGGCGGCGGGTACCTCCACGGCAGCGTGCTTCCCGTTGTTCATGGCAAAGACAGCCATAGGCACATGCCACCTCCAGGGGGTGGCGATTACCACTAAATCCACATCATCCCGTCTGCACAGGCTTTCAAAAGCCCTTTCCCCCTGATCAAAAAGGGCTGGCGCCTTTTGTCCCGCCTTTTCCACCTTGGCTTGTGCCCTTGAGACATGATCTTTCACGATGTCACAGATGGCTGTCACCTGAACATCGTCGATAGCCAGGAAATTCCCCAGCAGGCTGGTTCCCCGGCCCCCCACTCCAATGAAACCCACCCGGACCTTGGACAAGGCGGGGAATTTCATACCGATCATGCTTTGAAATCTGGCCTTGGGAGTCTTCAGGTACCGCTCGTCTCCGGTTGCGGCTTCCATTTCTTGCGGGGCGCCCAGACCTGACATGCCCAGGGTGGCCCCAGCCATTGCCGCGGACTTCAGCAGGTCTCGGCGTGTGAACTTCAGATGCTCGTGGTGACTCATGGTTATGTCCTCTCACAGCAGATCAGGATGAAGGAGGGAATCTGACTACTGCCTTTTCACAATTGCGGTGCCATGATTCGGCTCCCCGGGAGAAAATGGCTGCTGGCCCTGAAGGAGTTGAACACCTCGGTGGGAATGGCAGTTCCCGGATGCGGGACAGAAAACTGCCATGAAGTATTCACTTGGTCAGGGGACAGCAACGACTTGAGAAGCTAACACACCACGAAGCTGAAGACAAGCCCCCAGTAATGGGCCAACAGCCTCAAGAGGCACTTTCGTTCTGGCTGCATACTTTCGTTCTTGCTGCATAATAACTGACCCTTACAGCCCCAAATCCTGGGCTTGAGTTCAGCGGATTTGAAACTTGACCCTCTCTTTTGGTTTGTGGTAGTTTTCAGGTTCTTTTGAGTGACCGCCAGACTCATCTTCACATCTGGCTCCGCATGAGATCCTCATCACAGACTTGAACTGTCATGAATGTCATCAGCCTGGACCTCTCCGTCGTCGTCATTATGCTTCTGGTCTTTTGCCTCTTTTTTGTAATGAAGAGGAATTTCTTTGACCCCATCAACAAGATTTTGGCGGACCGAGAAGCCCGAACTCAGGGAACCCTCAAAGAGGCTGAAAAGATGATGTCGGAGGCCGATAGGCAGTCCCTGGACTATCAGGAGGCTATTAAGTCTGCCCGTCTGGTGAGCTATCGTGTCCAGGAAGGTTTCCGGGCGGAGGCCCTTAAAGAAAGGTCCCAGCTGATTCTGCAGGGACGCCAGCAGGCCGATTCGCTGGTGGGATCGTCTCGGCAGGAGATTGAATCTCAGGTCGGTCAGGCCAAAAAAGGCCTGGAAGCGGAAGTGAGCAGTATTGCTGATGGAATCGTTAAAACCATTTTGCGTTAGAAGACACTTCTCCTGGAGCTTGTGGGCTTGCGGGTTGCTGCTGGTTGGCTGCCTGCCGGCAGCCTCACTCCTGAACGCCCAGGAGCATGGACTTTCCCTTCCATCATCCACAGCGGAAGCGCACCCGCAGGAACATTCGGAATCAGGGCATTCTGGAAGTCCCCTGTCCAGCCTCTGGAAATGGTTGAATTTCATTATCCTTTTCGGCGGTCTGGGCTGGTACTTGCGAAAACCGTTGGGAGAATTCCTGAGCACGAGAGCCCGGGGTATTGAAGAAGGTCTGGCCAATGCGCGTGCTGCCAGGCAGGCCGCCCTGCAAGAATCTTCTAAAATAAAGTCCAGGTTGGACCGGCTGGATAAAGATATCCGGGCAATCAAAGAACAGGCCGCCCAAGAAGCGGAAGAAGAGCGCGGCCGCATATTGGAGAGTGCCCGGCAAGAAGCCCAGAAGATCCTGGATATTGCTTCGAGGGAAATCGAGGGCCTTAAGAAGTCGGCCCGCCTGGAACTGAAGGCCTATGTGGCGGAACTGGCAGTCAAGCTGGCTGAAGAGCGGTTGAAGACGGTTATCGGTACAGGGGAAGATCGCAAGATCATCGAGAAATATATCAATTCTCTCGATTCCCGGCCCAACTGAGCTCATGGGCCGGTGGGACTCGAGCTAATTTTCGGGGTTGTGAACATTGGCCGTCATAGCAAATCGATACGGCAGGGCCTTGGCCGATGTCAGTTTCACTGCGGGGCAGCATGAAAGAGTCGAAAAGGAGCTTCTTCAGATCGAGGAGCTTCTGTCCCGGGAGCGGGAACTCCGCCTCTTCTTAACCAACCCGGCTATCGGGGTTCTCCGGAAGAAGGCAGCCGGCAGGGAAATTCTGCATCAACTGGGCTTTTCCACGCTGACTTCTAATTTTGTTTTTATTTTGATCGACCGGCACCGGATCAGCTATTTCGCCGAAATCCGGAGGGCGTATCAGCAAGCCGCCAACCAGCGCCTGGGTGTGGTGGAAGCCCACGTCACCACCGCAGCAGAAGTGGATCGCCAAGTCCAGACGAAACTCGAGTCACGGCTGGGTCAAATGACCGGCAAGAAGGTGGTCCTCAAGTTCGAGATCGACCGAGAGTTGATTGGCGGTGTGATTACGCGCATTGGCGACACCATCTACGACGGCTCGGTCCGCCAACAGTTGAATACGATCAAAGCCCGGCTGAGTTCAGATTAAGCCGGACGATGTGTTTTGGAGATCCTCATGGAGATTAGAGCAGAAGAGATCAGTAAGATCATCCGTGCCCAGATAGAAGATTACGATTCCAGCCTGGTGGTCAGCGAGGTTGGAACAGTGATCTCCACTGGCGATGGGATTGCCCGGGTTCATGGGCTGGAAAAAGCAATGTCAGGCGAACTGTTGGAATTCCCTCACGGAGTTTTCGGGATTGCACTGAACCTGGAGGAAGACCAGGTGGGAGCGGTGCTACTGGGTGAGGCCTACGAAATCAAGGAGGGGGACCTCGTCAAACGGACCAAGCGAATCATGTCTGTCCCGGTCGGCGAGGCCCTGATTGGCAGAGTGGTCAATGCCCTGGGGCTGCCTCTAGATGACAGGGGTCCAGTCGTGACCGACAGCTATAACCCGATCGAGCGAATCGCACCCGGCATCATCGATCGCGAACCAGTGAAGCAGCCCTTGCAGACTGGCCTGAAAGCCATTGATTCGATGATCCCGATCGGTCGGGGTCAGCGTGAACTGATCATTGGAGACCGGCAGACCGGCAAGACAGCCATCGCCCTGGATACCATCATCAACCAGCGGGGTGGGGATGTCATCTGCATTTACGTGGCCATCGGTCAGAAGCGGTCAACGATTGCTCAGGTGGTCAAGATACTGACGGACCACGATGCCATGAGCTACACCACCGTGGTGGCCGCCTCGGCCTCGGACCCTGCTCCCACGCAGTACATTGCCCCATACTCCGGTTGTGCTATTGGCGAGTACTTCCGGGATCAGGGGCGGCACACGCTTTTGATCTATGACGACCTGTCTAAGCATGCAGCCGCCTACCGGGAAATTTCCTTGCTGTTGCGCCGTCCTCCCGGGCGCGAGGCCTACCCGGGAGATGTCTTTTATCTCCATTCCAGGCTTTTGGAACGAGCAGCCAAACTGAGCGAGAAGGGCAAGGGCGGCGGCTCTTTGACGGCTCTGCCGATAATTGAGACCCAGGCTGGCGACGTTTCGGCCTACATTCCGACCAATGTGATTTCCATCACCGATGGCCAAATCTACTTGGAATCTGATCTCTTTAACGCGGGTATCCGGCCGGCAATCAACGTGGGCATCTCGGTCTCGCGGGTGGGTGGTAATGCCCAGATCCGAGCGATGCGCCAGATCGCGGGCACACTCCGCCTGGATATGGCACAGTATCGAGAACTGGCAGCCTTTGCCCAGTTTGGAAGCGATCTGGACAAAGCCTCTCAAGCCCAATTGTCCCGCGGTCAACGGTTGACCGAGATCCTTAAGCAGGACCAATATGCCCCCTTGCCGGTGGAAAAGCAGATGGTCACCATTTTTTCAGCTACCAGTGGCTACCTGGATTCCCTGGAGACCTCCGAGTGTCTTCTGTTCGAGAAAGACCTGTTTCGTTTTCTCGACAACAATCATCCGGAGATCGGTAAGAAAATCCTGGAAAAGCGGCAACTGGACGATTCACTCCGCGCGGACCTGCGCAAGGTCTTAGATGAGTTCAAGGAAAAATTCCTGGCCGAACGTGGTCAGAAGACCGCGGCGGTTTAAAGAGACTGAGTAGCAGCAATTATGCCGAACGTTCTCGATATTCGGAGGCGGATCCGCTCAGTGCGCAGCACCCAGCAGATCACCAAGGCCATGAAAATGGTGGCTACGGCCAAACTGCGCAAGGCCCAGGAACGCGCCTTGAATTCGCGGCCTTTCGGCTGGCAGCTCCAGCACGTGCTAAACAGCTTGGTGGAACGCACGGAAAGCCGCTCCCACCCGCTTCTGCAACAGCGGCCTGAGGAACGAGTCTGCCTGATAATGGTCACTGCCGACAAAGGCCTGGCCGGCGCCTTCAACACCAACCTTCTCAAGGCCTCCCAGTTGTTCCTCGCCGAGCACCCGGCCCAGCGCGTGGAGCTGGAGCTGGTCGGCCGCAAGGGGCGCGATTTCTACCGGCGCCGCACCGTCCCCATCTCGGGCGAGCACATCGGCGTGTTCGCCAAAGTAGATTCCGCGACGGTTAAAGGGATCGCCCGGAACGCCATCGAGCGCTTCACCGCCGGCGAAGTGGACGCCGTCTACCTGATCTTCAACGAATTCAAGTCGGTGATGTCCCAGAAGCTGGAGGTCGGCCGGGTCCTGCCGCTGGCGGCGCCCGCGGCCTCGGCGCATCCCGTGGACTACCTCTGGGAGGAGCCGCCGGTGGAGCTTCTGGCCAACCTGCTGCCCCGCTATGTCGAGACGCAGGTATACCACGCCATGCTGGAAAGCGCCGCCGCCGAGCACGCCGCCCGCATGACGGCCATGGACGCCGCCACCACCAACGCCGGCGAAATGATCGAAAAGCTGACGCTGTTCATGAACCGCGTCCGCCAGGCCAGCATCACCCGGGAAATCATCGAGGTTGTGAGCGGCGCCGCCGCCACCTGATAAGGAAGGGATATGTCGTCCGCACAAATCGGAAGAGTGGTTGTAGTGGCCGGTCCCGCCGTCGACGTGCAGTTCAGCGAAGGCCACCTGCCCAGGATTTATAACGCCGTTCGGATCACCAGCGAAGGCTTCAACGTGCCCACGCCGATCAGCATCATCGTGGAAGTGCAGCAGCACGTGGGCGAGGGCCGCGTGCGGTGCATCGCCCTCCAGCCTACGGAGGGCCTGGTGCGCGGCATGAAGGCCGAGGACCTGGGCCAGGGGGTCACCGTACCGGTGGGCAAGCAGACCCTCGGCCGCGTCCTCAACGTTATCGGCGAGCCGGTGGACGGCATGGGTCCGGTTGAGACCGAGCAGCGCTATCCCATCCACCGCCTGGCCCCCACCTTCGAGGAGCAGGCCACCGAATTGCAGATGTTCGAGACCGGCATCAAGGTCATCGATCTGCTGGAGCCCTACCTGCGCGGCGGCAAGATCGGCCTGTTCGGCGGCGCCGGCGTCGGCAAGACCGTCATCATCATGGAGCTCATCCACAACATCGCCATGAAGCACGGCGGGGTCTCGGTGTTCGCCGGCGTGGGCGAGCGTACCCGCGAGGGCAACGACCTGTGGCTCGAAATGCAGGAAGGCCACGTGCTCGACCCCCACGACTGGCGGAAGTCCAAGGTCGCCCTCATCTACGGCCAGATGACCGAGCCCCCCGGCGCGCGCCTGCGCGTGGGCCTCACCGGCCTCACCGTCGCCGAGTTCTTCCGCGACGAAGAAGGCCAGGACGTATTGCTATTCATCGATAATATTTTCCGGTTTACCCAGGCCGGCTCCGAGGTGTCGGCGCTGCTCGGCCGCATGCCCTCCGCCGTCGGCTACCAGCCCAACCTGGCCACCGAGATGGGCGAGCTGCAAGAAC
>JBGPHY010000130.1:0-11069 GCA_041484625.1 Terriglobia bacterium
TAATCCTTCAAGTACACCTCCTCGTATTTCAGCGAACGCCACAGGCGCTCCACGAAAATGCTGTCCATGCAGCGGCCCTGTCCGTCCATGCCGATCGCGATCTGGCGCCTCGCCAACTCCCCGGTGAACTTCTCGCTGGTGAACTGTGATCCCTGGTCGCTGTTGAAGATCTCCGGGTGGCCCCGCTCCACCAGCGGACGCAGGTCTTCAGCTGCTTTCTCGTCGTTGTCATCGACCTCTCCTTCGTCAACGACTCCGCCGAAATCTTAGCTTATTGCCTGGTCTGAAATCTGGGGACCACTATAGTCGCCACAGTTCGGAAAACGGCGGGCATTCCGGTGCTGTGGTTTGTCTCAGTGGCGGCGAGGAGCAGGGGGAGAGGCGAGGGACAGGCTCATTTCCCGCAGATAGTCATCCGGGGAAGCCGGTCCGGTCCGAACAGCTGAGCGGCAAAGATATGCTCGGCAACACCGAAGAAAGCCGGCGTATCTGCGATTTATTCATAACCTTGATAACCCGTTAAAGCTTGTTCCACCAGGGTCCGATAATCAAGACCATTGAAGACCAGGAAGCCCTGCTGGCTGTGTAAAGATTGATTCCCTGACCCTCCGGGGTATAGAATGACTGACTTCAAAGGCATTTGCTGAACGGTCCGGCTCTGCTTGTCTGTTGGACTATTACAGGAGACGATGGATGAAAAGAAGAAAGAGAATCTTGGTAGCCACGGGCGGGGGAGACTGCCCGGGCCTTAACGCCGTTATTCGAGCCATCGTGCGAAAGGCCACGGGTCATCACAACTGGGAAGTCGTGGGCAGCATCGACGCCTTCAATGGGGTCCTGATGGAACCGATGGAGCTTCGTATCCTCGATCTGGAAGCCGTTTCCGGCATCCACTCCCGGGGCGGCACCATCATTGGAACCACCAACCGGGGCGGCCCTTTTGAATGGCCGGTCCTCCATTCGGACGGCTCCTACACCTACGAAGATCGCTCCGATGAGATGATCCGTCGACTGCAATACCAGGGCATTGAGGCTGTCGTCAATATCGGCGGCGACGGTTCGCAGAGGATATCTCAAAGGCTGTTTGAGAAAGGGCTGAACATCATTGGAGTGCCGAAGACCATTGACAATGATCTGTCGGCCACGGACTTCACCTTCGGTTATCAGACTGCCTTGGAGATCGCCAGTGACGCGGTCGACAAGCTGGTGACCACCGCGGAAAGCCACAAGCGGATGATGGTGCTGGAGGTGATGGGGCGCGATGCGGGCTGGATTGCGCTGAGCACCGCCATCAGCGGGGGAGCCCATGTGGCTCTGATTCCGGAGATCCCCTACAAGGTGGAGAGTGTCATTGACAAGATCGATGAGAGGACCCGGCGAGGCCGCGGCCACGTCATCGTGGTGATTGCCGAAGGGGCCCGGCCCGTGGGCGGGGAGGTAGTCGCGTCCAAGAGCGATGAGGTGGGTTACCAAAATCGAGTCCTGGGAGGGATTGGTCGGATGCTGGTGGGAGAGATCAAACAACGAATCCCCGACCTGGACGCGCGCGTCACCGTCCTCGGCCATTTGCAGCGCGGCGGCAGTCCTTGCGCCTTTGATCGCATCCTTGCCTCTCAATTTGGGATCGCAGCCGTAGACTTGATCCAGGAGCAGAAGTACGGTCAAATGGTGGCCTACCGGCATCCCAACGTTGTGGCACTCTCCCTCCAAGAGGCCATCTCGCGCTATAACCATGTTGACCTGAGTTCCAACCTGGTCCATACGGCTCGCGGTTTGGGAATTTGCCTGGGTGACTGAAAAATTCCCCCTCCATCTCCTGTAATTCACCGGCTGAATCTCCGGTACAATGACTGTGGTTCAAGCTCTCTCGCAACTTTCTCGCAGGTTGCGGGTTTAATGGGTTGAGGCCATGGCAGGCGAGAACTCGGATGTGGAACTGATGTTACGGGTGAAGAAGGGAGACCGTGAGGCCTTCGCCATCCTGGTTCTACGATATCGTAAACCATTGATAAATTTTATCTTCCGATTTACCCGCAACGTTCCTGCCTCCGAAGACCTGGCTCAGGAGGTCTTTCTCAAGGTGTTCCAGTCGGCAGGACGCTACGAACCAAGAGCGGAGTTTTCCACCTGGTTGTACCGGATTGCCAGCAATGCGGCCCTGAACTTTCTTCGAGATTTGAAGACACGGGCTTCGGTACCTATCGACGGGAATTCAGAAGCGGATGGCGACGAGGCCCCCATGGACCTGCGAGATCCAGGATTGCCGATCGATAGCGGTCTGATTGAGCAGGAGCGTGTCCGCCAAATCCGCCAGGCGGTGTCGGAACTTCCAGAAAGTCAGCGCCTGGCCCTGATCTTGACCAAGTACCAGGCCCTGTCGCTCAAGCAGGCCGCCGCTGTAATGAAGTGCTCTGAGGTGGCCGTCAAGTCTTTGATCTTCAGGGCATACAGCACGTTAAGAGAACGGCTGGTTTCAGTGGTTTCTGTGTAGACCGGCGGATTTCCGCAAATGAGAAAGCCAGGCCAAGCCGGCAAGGCTCGAATGGCTAATCGCAAGATGGAGTTAGAACCATGAATTGCCTGAAGATCCAGCATGAACTTTGGGAGTTCAATCAAGGCAGCCTGTCTGAGGAAATTGCGCTCGAAATCAGCCGGCATCTGGAAGCCTGTAGGGAATGCACATCTTTCCTGGAAAGCCTGAAGCAGGTGGGCCTGGAACTGAACCGCTACGGGGAACTCAACCCGTCTCCTTATTTTGACCAGAAGCTTAACGCACGGCTCGACGAGGCCGGTCGGGAGTCTTCCTGGTCTCGCCTCACAGCCTTCGTCTTCAGGCAGCGTTACGCCTTGAGTTTTGCACTTCTGCTGGTCACGACCGTAGGCGTTTGGGTGGGTTTCCGGCACCAGCAGGCGGCCAAGCTAAACTCCCTGGAGGATGTTCTGCGGGTCCAGGAAAATTATCTCGGCAGTGCGGCCCCATCTCGAATTGAGGAGTCGGTTTCCCCTCCAACACCTTCAGGCCAGGAGACCGCCAAACTGAATGGGAAGATGGACGGGGCCAAGGTGGATGAGCAAATGGTTCCGGAGGAGGACAGGTCCCTGTTAGAGAATTTCGATCTGCTTGAGAATTACGAGTTTCTCAAGAAATTCGATCTGGCCGATTCACGGGCCAATTCGGGATCTTCAGTGGAAGCAAACTGATGTTACGGAGAAGAGCAGGTAGAATCCTCAGGTGCCTGGCACTCTGCGGCGCGGTTTTCCTGGTGGCCCATCCTCAGGCTTGCCCAGCCCAGGAAGGAAACAAGAGTGGCCAGCCGATGGCCCAACCCAATCCCCATTCCGATGGTTCTACGAGTCGTCCGAGGGACATGACGCCGGAAGAAAGAAAGCGTCTGCGGGAGAGGTACGAGCGTTTCAAGCAGCTTCCCCCGGAAGAACAGGAGCGACTGCGCAAACGGATGAAGGAATTCCAAAGCCTGCCGGAAGCGGAGAAAGAACGGCTGCGGCGACGCCAGCAATTCTTCGAGCAGTTATCTCCCCCACAGCGCGAGCGTCTGTTCCGGTTCCAAAGGCGCTGGGAGAATATGCCTCCGCAGCGCCGTCAGCGGATTCTCGAGCGAATGGAGAGACTCCGCCGCCTGCCTCCCGCAGAGCGCGAACGAAGGCTCAACAATATGCCCTTCTGGCAGAAGATGTCTCCTGACGAACGGCAGGCCTTTCTCGACATGCTGAATCGCCGGCCGAAGGCACCCGTCAAGCCGTGAAAGGGAGGACAATGAACAGCACTACTCGAGAGCTATTTCTCGGGGGTGGGAATTGGCCGTTGTTCATTGTAGTTCCCTTTCAGAGTGCGTATGCTCGGGTTCGCCCATGATCTCAAGGGCCGGCGAGTCCAGGTCACGCAGGATGCCACCCACATAGGCGTGAAGGCCGGAACGAATGGCTCCGGTTACCTTCGCAGCACCTTGTACTCAAACGGCTTCAATGTGATGCTGGCAGGAGATTGCCGCCCTTCCAGCAGATCGTAATAGCCTCCGCCAGGATTGATGTCGACTTCCTTTTCCGAGTGATTCAGAACAAAGAAATAGCTGGTGGAGTCCTTGGTCCGGCGAGTCACTTCGATTTCCTTGGGGACCGACAATGAGTTTATAGCGGCTGAAATCGGCTTGTGGTCCGATGAAGTCGACGTTGAACTTCATCTCTGAAGCTGCCTGAAAGAGTTCCCGGAATTCCTGTCCCAGGTTGATTTCCGCCGTTTGGTACTGGTGGTCGAAGACCCATTCCGCATCATAGTCCTTGATCACGGCAATATCTGAATTCAGCCTGGAGCCCAGAATCTCGTTCCCGATCCGACGCAGTTGCTCGCCTTCTTTCCTGAACTCCTGGAAGCGGGCCCTGGGGATGTTATCGTGATCCAGGACTCCGTACCAATACTCCTCCGCTCCTGTCCTGGCGGTTCTCCAGCGGAAGTGCACCATGCCATCCGCCCCGTGCGCGATCGACTGGAAGGCCCACAAACTCATCTCACCGGGCCGGGGTGAACGCAGGAGGTAAGTCTGGCCGCCCGGACCGGACTGCTGCTCCATGACCATCAATCGACCCATGAATCCTCGTGCCAGGGTCAAGTTGGCGCCTACCGGATACTGCGGCGCGTCTTGAAACGAAGGGTAGTTGTCATAGGAGAAAATATCCAGGTCACGGGTGAAGTCGTAATAGTTGATGTTCTTGAAGAAGTGGTTGTGGGTGATGAAATCCTGCGGCCGGTATTGCCGCAGAATCCGGACCTGATCCTTTTGGAAGGAGAATTCTCCGTGGGCTTTCGCCCACGGCTACTCATTTTGAACCCCAGTCGGGGTTTGCCCATACAATGACCTCAACGGATCGAATTGTACGCTCCCAGAGATAACCTGTCGCACTTTGAATCGCACCCATAACTGATAGCCTTTGTGAAGGATCTTGTCAACTGTGGTAAAATGTTGGAGATATGGCATTCCCAAGAGTCTATCGAATTGAGCAGAGTTTCGACGGCCCCTGTGTTTCAGACATTCGTTCAAGAGTCGCTGAGGAGATTTCCCGCCTCCAGGTAATGAGCCGCCTCCATCCTGGGGCATCCGTGGCAGTAACGGCCGGAAGTCGCGGCGTTGCCAACATCGCCGCCATCCTCAAGAGCGTTGTGAGCGAACTACAGAAGTTGGGGGCACAGCCATTCATCATACCGGCCATGGGTAGCCACGGTGGGGCCACGCCGGAGGGGCAATTGTCAGTCCTGGAGCATTACGGGATCACTGAGAATTCCATGGGGGTTCCCATCCGTGCCACCATGGAGACCGTCCAAGTGGGTACGACGAAACAGGGCATCCCCGTGCTGGTGGACAAAAACGCCTTGAGCGCTGACTTCATTGCTGTCGTCAACCGGATTAAGCCCCACACGGATTTTTCCGGGGAGATTGAGAGCGGCTTGTCCAAAATGATGGCCATCGGTCTGGGCAAGCACAGCGGAGCCTTGAACTACCATCGGGCCAACATTCGCTATGGTTATTACGACGTCATCACCAGCGTGGCCTCGGTGGTCCTCGAGCAATGCAGGATTCTCTTCGGCCTGGGAATCGTCGAGAATTCTTACGATCAGACAGCCTTGCTGGAAGCCATGGCGCCTTCGGAGATCCCGGAAAGGGAAAGGCAGTTGCTGCGGATGGCCCGGTCGCTATTGGCTCGGTTGCCGTTTGATTCCGGGGACGTCCTGGTGGTCGATGAGATGGGCAAGAACATCAGCGGAACCGGCATCGACACCAATGTGGTTGGAAGGACCGTTTCACAAAGAGAACGCGGTCCCATGAAACCGGCCTTCACCCGGATCTTCGTGAGGGACCTGTCCAATGAGAGTTACGGGAATGCAGCGGGAGTGGGTCTGGCGGACCTGGTGACAAAGAAACTGGTGGACAAAATCGACTTCCGGGCGACCTACGTCAATGCCATCACCAGCACCAACATCGAGTCTACCCGCATCCCGTTGACCTGCGCCACCGACCGGGAAGCCCTTGAAACGGCAATCTCAACCAGTGGAGTGGATTCCCCGGGCCGCTGCCGGCTGGTGTGGATCAAAAATACTCTCAAGCTGGACCAATTCATCGCTTCGGAACCCTACCTGGATGAAATCCGCGACAAAACAACACTGCGTATTGTGGAACCGCTCGGAGAACTCGCCTTTGACTCCCACGGACGATTGACGGATCAGTTCATTTGACGCCTGACTGGACCATGGTGCAGGCCAGTTCAATAGCCTGAATCATACTGTCCGGGTTGGCTTTCATTTGACCGGCGATATCGAAAGCCGTCCCGTGGTCTACCGAAGTACGGATGATTGGAAGTCCGATGGTGATGTTCACTCCCCGGTCGAATCCCACCAACTTCAAGGGGATATGGCCCTGGTCGTGGTAAAGCGCCACCACCAGGTCAAACTCCCGTTGATCCATTCGATAGAACACGGTGTCGGGCGGGATCGGACCCAGGACATTAATTCCCTGTTTCCGGGCCTCTTGAACTGCCGGTTCGATCTCGCTGATTTCCTCCATTCCGAAAAGCCCGCCTTCTCCGGCATGCGGATTCAATCCGGCGACCGCAATCCTACCGTTGAGCACCTGAAGCTGCTTGAGAGCTTTCACTCCATAGTGAAGCGTCTCCAGGATGCGGTCTTTCCTAACGGCGTCCAGCGCTTGCCGGAGGCTCAGGTGGGTCGTGATATGCATGGCGCGCAGATGGTTGACTACCAGAAGCATTCGAACTTCGGTCACGCCACAGAGTGCCGCCAGGTATTCCGTGTGGCCTGGCGCCCCGATGCCTGCCAATTGGGCGGCTTCTTTGTGAATCGGGCCGGTTACCATGGCATCGATGCTCTGCTTCCGGCACAACTCCACTCCTTTTCGAATAAATTCCAATGCAGCCCGGCCGCTTTCCCGGCTGACCTGTCCCAGACGCACACTGGAGAAGCCGGTATTGTGCAAGTCAACCAGCCAAATCACCCGGGGTTCGAAGGTGCACCTGTCTGGATCCTCGACAATCCGTACTCGCCATTCCGGCAACAGCCGGCTGGCGTAGTAGTTTACAACCGAAGAGTCCCCGATCAACAAGGGGAAACACTGCCCAATGACTTTCGAGGAAGCTAGCGCTTTAACCGCCACTTCAGGCCCGACGCCGGCTACATCTCCGAGTGTGATGCCGATTCTCGGCTTTCTATTCATGTCCCTCCCCATCCCGACTCAAAATCTGCATGGCCTTCAGCAAGGTATCGTCGTGACCGAAGCCATCGGCCTTGGTGATCACCGGCTGACCGCCCAGCACGCCACCTTCCCACACTCCGTGAGGGATGCCAGTTTGGACTTCGCCGGTGACCCGGATACCCTGGGCCCCAATTTCCCGATAGATCTTGGTAGCGGTTTCTCCGCCCACCAGAATGAGTCCGCCTGTCAGCTTCTGACGAATAATCTGGCTGGCACACCATTGTAGAGCTGCCTGTAAGTGCTCCAATTGGGAAAGCGACTGGATCGATTGATGAAGTCGCAAAGTCAACGTCACGTCCTGACCCGCCTTTAAGGCCTCCATCGCCTTCTCCACCTTGTTCAAGGTTTCCGGATGGGAAGGGGCATCGTCATCTTCAAGAACCAGACTGAAGTGCCGCCACTGCTCAGCCAAAGTTTGGAGTTGGCGGGCATTAGTGGGATGCAGACTCCCATTAATGAGCAAAGTAGGTAGTCCTCGAGAGGGCGTCACCTGCACCTCCGGACAAAGCTGGCAGCCCCAACCGAAAGGGAGGAATCGTGCCAGACCGGCCGATCCCACCCAGAGGATCTCCTCTTCCACGCGGCATCCTCCCAGGCAAATGCCGTGCAGATCTTCATCGGTGGCCGCATCCAGCACCACGAATTGGATCCCTCTGGACCGCGCGTGATCAATCTCTTGTCCTATCCGTTGCGGGCCCTTGTGAATGGTATTCATGGTGACGAGGTGGACTTTCTTCCGGATCTGGGCCTGGAGCAATGATACAAGATTAGCAGATCCTGCCGCCTGTGCACTCCACCGGCTGCTTCGGAGGGCTAGTTTCGTTTCTGAAATAGGAGTCTCCTGCAGGTATTGGATGCCGTTGACTGTAGTTCTGCCCCATTCCGGAAAAGCCGGGGCGACCAGGACCACCGCAGGGCGGACGTCCCGAAACAACGCCAGCAATTCCGCCGCCCAGTTCCCTTTCAACGTAGAGTCGATCTTCTTATAGAATACTTTCCTGCCTGAGCCCTGGATCTGTTGAGCAATGTCCTGGATCAACTGCTGCGCCTTGGCCGGACGCTGCTTGCGGGAGTCAGAATTGACGACCAGGATAGAGGTAGACAAACCAAAGGGAGGTACGGGAAGGTGGGAGACAACCGTCTTGATCCCGAACCTGGAGAACTGTCCTGCCGTATCGCAGCTTCCGGTCAAGTCATCCGCAATGACGGCTGAGTTCGCTCCATCTTTCCACATGGGTTTGACTGTAACTTGGATGTCAGGCACTGATCAAGCCCAATATCAAACCGGTTGCAATTCGAACTTGGAAGTGCTTAAATTCACTCCGTTGCTACTGAACCAAGAATTCCAATCCTCCTATCAAGACCCAGGATCCAAGAAGTGTAATTTCCGCAAAGGAGCCAATGCCATGGACTTGCAACGGAGAGTCACCAACCTTCTCACCAAACCGAAGGAAGAGTGGGCGGTAATTGCAATGGAACCCACGGATATTCCCACATTCTACAAAGAATATATCGCTCTTTTGGCCGCCATTCCCGCCATTTGCCAGTTTGTCGGACTGACTCTCATCGGGGTACCGACCTTTCTGGCCGGCAATATCCGCATCGGTTTCATGGCGGGCCTGGTCCACCTGATTGTCGGTTACGTGCTGGCACTGGCTTCGGTGCTGGTGGCGGCATTCGTCGTCGAGAAACTGGCGCCGTCTTTCCAGTCACGCGGAGATCTGGTTCAAGCTTTGAAGCTGGTGGCATACGCCAGCACACCCGTGTGGCTGTCTGGGATCGTCAACGTGTATCCCCCCTTGGCGGCACTGATGCTGATTGCCGCGATTTATGCGATTTACCTCTATTACACGGGCCTCCCTCTACTAATGCAGACCCCGCCCGACAAAGTCGTTCCCTACATGATTGTCTCGGCCGTAGTGATCATCGTGGTTTGGATCGTGACCGCTTCTATCACCGGGATGGTAGCTGGCGTGGGGGGACTGGCGCGGTTCTGAGCGCATTTTTTTTGTTGCGGTGGAGTGGATTCCCGATTCTAATGATAGCCATCGAAATGTCGAAGCTTGTCTATTAGTTCGACCGGCCTTGTGAGCGCCGAACTCCTTCAGGATCGGGTGTGGAAAAAATGGAAAAGTGGACGATTCAGGATTCCATCGAGCGTTATAACATTAAGAATTGGGGGAAAGACTACTTCTCCATCAACGAGAAAGGCCACATCACAGTACATCCCGACAAACGCCCTGACCGGATGATCGATCTGAAGGAATTGGTGGACCAGTTAAAGACGCGCGGAATTGCCCTTCCCATCCTGATCCGTTTTACAGATATCCTCCGGCATCGTGTCCAGAAGATTCACGACGCTTTTCAGGCCGCCATTGCGGAATTCGAGTACAAAGGGCAGTACAGCTGTGTCTACCCCATCAAGGTGAATCAGCAGAGGCATGTAGTAGAAGAGTACCTGGACTTCGGCCGGGGCTTCAATTTCGGTCTGGAAGCCGGCTCTAAGCCGGAATTGCTGGCCGTCCTGGCGATCACCAACGGCATGGATGTTCCCATCATCTGCAATGGTTTTAAAGACGATGAATTTATTGAGATGGTGATGCTGGCCCAGAAGATCGGGAAAAACATCATTCCGGTCGTTGAGAAATTCACGGAACTGGAACTGATTGTCAAGTACTCCGAAAAGCTGGCGGTTCAGCCTATTCTCGGTGTCCGCGTCAAGCTGGCCAGCCGGGGATCGGGACGTTGGGAATCCTCCGTTGGATTCCGGTCGAAATTCGGCTTGACGGTCACCGAACTCCTGGCCGCCCTCGACTACCTGCGCGAACGAAGAATGGAAGGCTGCCTGAAGTTACTGCATTTTCACATGGGAAGCCAGGTGACGAATATTCGAAAGATCAAGGAGGTAGTCACCGAAGCCGCCCGTGTGTACGTGGAATTGGTGAAAGCCGGTGCCGGGTTGCAGTACATCGACGTGGGCGGCGGGATGGGGATTGACTATGACGGCTCCCAATCCAACTGGGAGTCCTCAGTCAACTACACGCTCCAGGAATATGCCAATGACGTGGTGTTCCGCATCAAGTCCGTCTGCGAGGAGGCAGAGGTGGCCCATCCTACCATCATCTCTGAATCGGGAAGGGCTGTGGTGGCTTATCACAGCTTGCTCGTGTTCAACGTACTGGGGGTTGCCCGATTTGATGATTTCCAGATACCCGAGGGGCTTCCCGAAGAGTGCCCTCAGCCTCTGACGGACCTCTTCTGGATTGACAAAAATATCAACAAAAAGAACTTCCTCGAAGCCTACCATGATGCTGTCCAGTTGCGCATGGATGCCGTCAGCCTTTTCAATCTCGGCTATATGTCGCTGGTAGAGCGCAGCGTGACCGAGAGTCTATACTGGTCCATCTGCAGCAAGGTGTTGAAGCTGATTCACGAGCTGGAGTACGTTCCCGACGAGTTGAACAACCTGGAGAGTCTGCTCTCTGACACGTACTTCTGTAACTACTCTATCTTCCAGTCAATGCCGGATAGTTGGGCTATCCGCCAATTGTTCCCTATCTCCCCCATTCATCGCCTGGATGAGGAGCCGACTCGACGCGGCATACTGGCTGATATCACCTGCGATTCCGATGGCAAGGTGGACCGGTTCATTGACCTTCATGACGTCAAGAAAGTCCTCCCTCTGCACCCGTTCAATGGGTCTGATTACTATCTGGCTGTGTACCTGGTGGGCGCTTATCAGGAAATCCTGGGAGACCTTCATAACCTTTTAGGCGACACCAACGCCGTCCA
>JBGPHY010000131.1:0-11029 GCA_041484625.1 Terriglobia bacterium
AGCTTGGCGAACGAAAGGAGAGACATCAATGACAACTCAAACCACCAAGCGGATTACCGATATCGGGCTTCCGCACTACGAGAAGTTCCTGCACCCGGTCATCAAGAAGAATTACGGCCAGTGGAAGTATCACGAATCCCTTGCTCCCGGGGTGCTGTGCCATGTTGCCGAAACGGGCGACAAGATCTATACCGTTCGGGCCGGGTCTCCGCGCCTGCTGAGCACGCAAACCATCCGGCTCTTCGCGGGACTGGCCGACAAATACTGCGGCGGATACCTTCGTTTCACCAGCCGCAATAACGTCGAGTTCCTGCTCGACGACCCGGACAACATAGAGCCTCTCAAAAAGGAGCTTCAAAACGCCGGCTACCCCGTGGGGGGCACTAACAACGCGATCAGCAACATCGTCCACACTCAGGGCTGGGTTCACTGCCATTCTTCCGCAACTGACGCCTCGGGCATCGTCAAGTGCGTGATGGATGCCTTGTACGCGCGCTTCACACACCAGGATTTGCCCGCCAAGCTCCGCATCGCGTTGGCCTGCTGCCTGAACATGTGCGGTGCAGTCCACTGTTCGGACATCGCGATTCTAGGCATCCACCGCAAACCGCCCAAGATCCGTCATGACATTCTTCCCAAAGTCTGCGAGCTCCCTACGCTGATCGCTTCCTGTCCCACTGGCGCGATTCGGCCCGCAACGGTGGATGGCAAGCAATCGGTTGAAGTGATCGAGGAACAGTGCATGTTCTGCGGAAACTGTTACACGGTTTGTCCCGCCATGCCTCTCAACGATCCGGAAAACGACGGCCTGTCCATATGGGTTGGCGGCAAGGTGAGCAATGCCCGCAGCACCCCCAAGTTCAGCAAGCTGGCCATCCCGTTCTTGCCGAACAACCCGCCGCGCTGGCCAGAAGTGGTCGATGCGGTCGTAAATATCGTGAATGTTTATGCTCAGAACGCGCGCAAGTTCGAGCGTATGGGGGAGTGGATTGATAGGATCGGCTGGCCCAGATTCTTCAGGTTAACCGGAATCGAGTTCACCCGTTACCACATCGATGACTTCACGCATGCGGCCTTGACGTACGCGCGGTCGACACATATCCAGTCCTAGCCGGATCCTTTAAGGGCGGGCTGGCCGCAACGAGGCGAGCGCAAGACACGGGACAGTTCCCGGAAATGCCGTTCCCCCCAAGCTGGAAATCGGATCGCAGGGCCCAACAGAAAGAGGTAACTTCGAGGAATTGAACTAACCGACCCACGATTTGGAAAGCACGCTATGGGAATCTTCAAAGAAGTAAAAAAACCTGTGATGAGGACGTTTGCGGGTATGGGGACTGACATCAGTCCCCTTCGCCCGCGCTATGCAGAAAAGACACCGCCATGCAGTGCCCATTGTCCCAACGATGCCGACATCCGGGGCTGGCTTACGATCATTGCCCAGGCCGAAGCCTATGGCCGTACCAACGAGCAAGCTCTGGAGCTGGCCTGGAGGAAGATCACGGAGCGGAATCCATTCCCGGCGGTCTGCGGGCGTGTTTGCCCGCATCCCTGCGAAGACAGCTGCAACCGCAAGGCCAAGGATGGGGCAGTGTCCATCAACGCCATGGAACGTTTCGTGGGGGATTTTGGCATCTCCAAGAATCTCACACTGGCTCGATTGAGCGAAGAGACCTATCCGGAGAAGGTGGCAGTTGTCGGGGCTGGGCCTGCCGGCCTGTCTTGTGCGTACCAGTTGGTCCGACGTGGGTATCCTGTGACCGTGTTTGAGGCATTCAACCAGCCCGGCGGCATGCTGCGCTACGGCATTCCCAAGTACCGTTTGCCTAGGGAGGTTCTGGATGCGGAGATCCAGAAGATCCTGGGTCTTGGTGTGGACCTCCAGTGCAACATCGTTGTCGGCAAAGACATCACCTTCGAGCAGCTCCGGCAGGACTACCGAGCCGTGTTTGTGGGTATCGGCGCTCACAAGGGTCTGACGCTCGGAGTGCGGGGTGAGGATGCCCCCAATGTGTTTACGGGCACCGAGTTTCTTAATCGGGCCAACAGCGGTGAACCAGTCCGGGTGGAAAGCAAGGTTATCGTGATCGGCGGCGGTGACACGGCCATCGACGCAGCGCGGGTCAGCAGGCGCTTAGGTGCCGAGGTCACTGTACTTTATCGGCGGACCCGGGCGGAGATGCCCGCCATCTCGGCGGAGATCGAAGGAGCATTGGAAGAGGGAGTAAAGATCGAGTTCCTAGCTGCGCCGGTGGAGATTCTTCGAAACGACGGCAACGCAAGCGGCATGAAATGCATCCGGATGGAACTCGGCGCGCCTGACGCCTCCGGACGGCCCAGACCCCTGCCCAAGCTCGGCACAGAGTTCGTTATCGAAGCCACGGCTATCATCGCGGCCATCAGCCAGGAGCCCAATTTCGACGGTTTAGCCGGCCTGCGTGAGAACAAGGACTGGATCAAAGCGGACGACCGGGGTGCAACAAAGTTCGAGCGGGTCTTTGCAGGTGGAGACGATATCGAGCTAGGTTTCGTCTCGATCGCAATCTCCCAGGGCCGTTTTGCGGCAGAGGCCATAGACGCCTACCTGCGCGATAAACAACTGCCGCAACCTGCAGGACCCAAGCCTCCCGCGTCCCAAGATAGGGTGAAACTCGATTGGTACAAGCCAGCGGACCGGCACGAGCGCCCACATCTCCCCGTTGGGCAGCGCGGAATGGACACCGAAATCGAGTCCGGGTTGTCGGAGGCTGAGGTCCTGGAAGAAGCCAAACGCTGCATGTCTTGCGGAATGTGCATGGATTGTGAAACTTGCTGGATGTACTGCACCAACAGCTGTTTCGTCAGGTTGCCAAAAGGTGACCATTACCGGGTTAAGCTGGAATTGTGCAACGGGTGCAAAAAATGTGCTGAGGCGTGCCCTTGTGGTTATATCGATCTGGTTTAGCAAAGCTACCGGCCAACAGGCCGGGATTGAGGAGGATGTCTTAACTATGCCCAAGTTCGAAATCGGCGGACGATCTTACGAAGTAGATGAAGACGGATTCTTGGAGGATCCCCAAATCTGGAATGAAGCGGTGGCCCTGGATTTTGCCGCCACGGAGAGTGTCAGCGAGCTCACGGAGGGACATTGGAAGGTCATCAACTACATCAGGAACTACTACCTCCAGTTCGGAATCGCCCCCATGATCCGCAAACTCTGCAAGGAAACCGGCTTCAAGCTGAAGGAGATTTACGATCTGTTTCCCTCGGGGCCGGCCAAGGGAGCCTGCAAGCTTGCAGGATTGCCCAAGCCGACGGGGTGCGTCTAGGAATACCGCTGGCTCGCAAGGTGGCCAGACAAGCGGCGCGCCCATAGCGAAGGGAGAAGAACCATGGAGGTCAAAAACCGGGCGTTGGTAGATGTATTGAGCGAAAGGCGGGAGGCCGTCATCAAGGAATGGCTGGTGCGAACGCTTCGAACTTATCCCGAGGCTACTACCCGGTTCCTTTTCCAAGAGATGGATACTTTCCGCAACCCTGTCGGATACGCGCTCAAAGAAGGCCTCAAGGCACTGTTTGACGGACTCGTGGAAAGCAGGAACGCTTCCGTCATGGCCTCCGTCCTTGACAACATTGTCCGAATCCGAGCGGTACAAGATTTCACCGCAAGCCAGGCCGTGGCCTTCGTTTTCCTGCTCAAGCAAGTGATTCGGGAGGAACTGAAAAACAGCATCGAGCAGTATTTGAACGACCTGATAACCCTGGAAGCCCGGATCGACGAAATGGCGCTGCTGGCGTTCGATGTTTTCATGCAATGCCGCCAGCAGATTTGTGAGATCAGAGTCAACGAAGCCAAGCGCAGGGTGTCCTTGCTGGAGAGGGCGTTCCAGGCCGAACCTTCAGATCCGACCCGCTGAAGCGACGTGAGGATCTATGTACTTTTTCTATTCACTGGTAGGGGTTTTATTAATCGCCACATTCGGCTACATCGGCGGAACCGTGACCGGACTGCGCACGCTCTTCGGTGTCATCATCCCTTACGCGGCGATCGCGGTCTTTCTCATTGGGGTGGCCTGCCGGGTTGTCCGGTGGGCTCTTTCGCCTGTTCCCTTTCGCATCACCACCACCTGTGGACAGCAGAAGTCCCTTTCCTGGATCAAACCCGGTTGGCTTGAGAGCCCTTACTCCACGCTGGGTGTCATAGCAAGAATGGCCCTGGAAGTCCTGTTGTTCCGCTCCCTCTTCCGAAATACGAAGGCAGAGCTTCGGAATGGCCCGAAGCTGATTTTCGGTGAGAACAAGTTTCTCTGGCTGGGAGCCATGGCGTTTCACTGGTCCTTTCTTATCATTTTCCTGAGACACCTGCGATTTTTCATGGAGCCAGTACCGGCTTTCGTGGTGGCCCTCCAGAATGTGGACGGTTTCTTCCAGATCGGCATCCCGATCCTGTACATGACGGATCTTGTCATCCTGGTTGCATTGAGCTACCTGCTTTCTAGAAGGCTGCTGGATTCTCGGATGCGCTACATCTCTCTCTTTACCGACTATTTTGCCCTGTTGCTGCTTCTTGGGATTGCGATTTCGGGCATTCTGATGCGTTACTTTACCCGGATGAACATTATGGAAATCAAGCAGCTGGCGCTGGGCCTCGCGACTCTCTCCCCCGTGGTGCCGGCGGGAGTAGGACCGCTCTTCTTCGTGCATTTGCTTATGCTGAGCACGTTCATTGCTTATTTCCCGTTCAGTAAACTCATGCACATGACCGGTGTCTTCCTCAGCCCGACGAGAAACCTTGCCAACAACAACCGGATGAAGAGACACATAAATCCTTGGGATTATCCCGTCAAGGCCCATACCTACGAGGAATGGGAGACGGAATTCAGGGACAAGCTGAGAGGATATGGGTTACCACTCGAGAGGCAATAGAGGATGGCCGAACAGGCTCCAAGACCCGAGCAACTGGTCCAAATCAGTTTTACGCCCCCTAAGAAGGACTGGATGGACCCGACAGTCGAATTCCGCAAAGGGGTCTTCTGTTACAGCGCAGCGTCCAAGAATCTCCAGTACCTTGGCCTTCCCAACCCCAGGGAATGGCAGCCCTTCGACAAGGATTGGAAACTGCCGCCCGACTGGAAGCAGATCATCTTGGACGGGATGAAGGAGCGGCTCGATAAATATCGGTCGTTCCGCCTGTTCATGGACATCTGTGTACGATGTGGCGCCTGTGCCGACAAATGCCACTTCTATCTGGGCTCCGGGGACCCGAAGAATATGCCGGTCTTGCGCGCCGAACTCATCCGTTCGGTATACCGGAGGTACTTTACCGCGGCGGGACGGGCTTTCGGCAAGCTGGCCGGAGCTCGAGAGCTCAGTGAGGATGTGCTCAAGGAGTGGTTTTATTACTTCTATCAGTGCACGGAGTGCCGGCGCTGCTCGGTGTTTTGCCCCTACGGCATTGACACGGCGGAAGTGACGATGATCGGCCGCGAGCTGTTGACGCTGGTCGGGTGTAACATCAACTGGGTTCTAGAACCCGTGGCGAACTGTTACCGCACGGGAAACCACCTCGGTATCCAGCCTCACGGGTTCAAGGACAGCATTGATTTCGCCGTGGACGATTTGGCGGAAAATACCGGCATTCGCGTGGAGGCCCCCATCAACAAGAAAGGCGCCGAAGTCCTGTTTGTGGTTCCTTCCGCCGACTACTTTGGGATGCCCCATTACTACACGTTGCTCGGCTACCTCATGGTTTTCCACGAGATCGGATTGGACTATACATTCAGCGCATTTGCTTCCGAGGGAGGCAACTTCGGCCTCTTCACCTCCCACGAGATGATCAAGCGGCTGAATGCCAAGATCTATGCCGAGGCGAAGCGGTTGGGCGTCAAATGGATCATTGGTGGCGAATGTGGGCACATGTGGCGAGTCCTGCACCAGTACATGGACACCATGAACGGTCCAGCCGGCTTCCTCGAAGAGCCCGTTTCGCCGATAACAGGGACCAGGTTCGAGAACGCCAAGTCCACTAAGATGGTGCACATTTGCGAGTTTACCGCCGACTTGATTAAGAACAACAAGCTCAAGCTGGATCCCAGCCGGAACGACCGTTGGTGCGTGACTTTTCACGATTCCTGCAACACTTCCAGGGCCATGGGACTTCTCGAGGAGCCGCGCTATATCCTCAGAAACGCGTGCAACCATTTTCACGAGATGCCCGAAAGCACTATCCGCGAACAGACTTTCTGTTGCGGGAGCGGGTCCGGTCTGGGTACTGATGAAAACCTCGAGATGAGATTGCGGGGGGGATTCCCGCGGGCCAATGCCGTCAAGTACGTCCGGGAGAAATACGGGGTGAATCTCCTTGCTTGCATTTGCGCCATCGACAAAGCTACGCTGCCCACCTTGCTGGAGTATTGGGTGCCGGGTATGGAGGTGGCTGGTGTACACGAACTCGTCGGTAACGCCCTCGTCATGAGAGGCGAGGGCCCGAGGACGACCGACCTGCGCGGTGAGCCTCTTGCGGAAAATGGAGTGCAGACAACCCATGCGTGATCAAGGTCTCATTTACGGCGGGCTTGCGATTTTTCTTGGTTTCATTACTTTTCCTGTCTCTTACAACCTTGTCGCCGGGAAGACCTCGAAGGGTCCAGAGCTGAAGTTGCCCGTGGCGGAGAAGCAGTGCGTCGCACCGGTGGACTACATGAAGGGATCTCACATGAAGTTGCTGATGGACTGGCGGGAAAACCTGGTCCGGAAGAATATTCGAACCTATACGGCATTTGACGGCAGATCCTACACCATCAGCCTCAGCGGAACCTGCCTGGGGAAATGTCACTCCAGTAAAGCGGACTTCTGCGACCGCTGTCACTCCTACGTAGGCATCCAGACACCCTACTGCATGGATTGTCACATCGATCCCAAACTGATTCAGCGGAGCGGGGAATGATGATCAGTCGAAAGAGATTCTTGCAAATGACGGGAATTTCCATGCTGCTCGCAGCAGGGGAGAGAAGGCTGGGCGCCCTGGCGGCCGCTTTCCAAACCGGTTCCCCCGCCTCTCCGGGAGCGCTCACGGCACGCCGCTGGGCCATGGTCATCGACCTTCCGAAATGCTTCCAGAAGGAGGGTTGCACCAAATGTAGTGAGGCCTGTCACGCCGTCCACAATGTCCCCCAATTCAATGACCGCGCTCACCAGGTGAAGTGGATATGGAAAGATCCTTTCGAAAACGTCTTTGCATCACAGGAAAACGAATTTCTAACCGTAACCCTCAAAAACAAACCCGTCCTGGCGTTCTGCAACCACTGCGACGAACCGCCTTGCGTGAGAGTTTGTCCCACCCAGGCTACCTGGAAGCGGGAGGATGGCATTGTCATGATGGACTGGCACCGTTGCATCGGCTGCCGGTACTGCATGGCGGCCTGTCCTTACGGCTCCCGCAGCTTTAACTGGATGGATCCCCGGTCCCACATCCCGAAGCTGAGTCCTGATTTCCCTACCCGGACCAAGGGTGTAGTAGAAAAGTGCACCTTCTGCGAAGAGCGGCTCGTTAAAGGCCAGTTGCCCGCCTGCGTGGAAGCCTGCCCGCAAAAGGCGATGGTGTGCGGCGATCTGGGTGACCGCAATTCAAAGGTCAGGGAACTGCTCGGGTCTCGTTACAGCATCCGGCGCAAACCGGAACTGGGAACGAAACCTGAGGTCTTCTATCTCGTGTGAGGCACTACTCATGTTCATGTTTGAAAAAGCCGTCGGCGGCGGCCGCAGGTACTGGATCTGGATCCTGTGCCTGTTTGCCGTGATGGGCTTGGGATTCTTGTCTTATCTTCGACAGCTGGGTTACGGCCTGGCGATTACCGGCATGAGCCGCGACGTGACCTGGGGCCTTTACATCGCCCAGTTTACCTTCCTGGTGGGCGTCGCAGCCTCCGCGGTCATGGTGGTCCTCCCCTATTACTTGCACAACTTCAAGGTCTTCGGGAAAATCACGATCCTTGGAGAATTCCTGGCTATCTCCGCTGTCACCATGTGCATGCTGTTCATCTTCGTGGACATGGGACAGCCCACTCACGTTCTTAACGTGCTGCTGTACCCGACACCTAACTCCCTTATGTTTTGGGATATGATTTCCCTTGGCGGTTACCTTCTGCTCAACGCGGTAATTGCTCTGGTCACTCTCAGCGCCGAGCAAAAAGGAATTCCCCCGCCGAGGTGGATTACCCCCGTCATTATCCTCTCCATCCCTTGGGCCATCAGCATCCACACGGTAACGGCATTTCTCTATAGCGGTCTGCCGGGACGCTCCTTTTGGCTGACCGCCATCCTGGCGCCCCGATTTCTTTCTTCGGCCTTTGCCTCCGGTCCCGCGCTGCTGATCCTGCTGTGCCTGGCAATACGCCGGCTGACCCGCTACGACGTAGGCCGAGAAGGCATCCAGAAACTCGCGGTGATCGTGACCTATGCCCTGACCATCAACGTGTTCTTCTTCCTGATGGAGCTCTTCACCACCTTTTACAGCCGGCTTCCCGAACATATGGCGCACTTCCGGTATCTGTTCGCAGGCTTGGAAGGGCATGTCTCACTCGTCCCCTGGATGTGGACCTCCGCACTTCTGGCCCTGACCTCGCTCGGGCTGCTGTTTGTGCCGGCAATGCGGAAGAACGAAAAGGTTCTCGCCTTGACATGCGGGATGGTTTTTCTCTCGCTCTGGATCGACAAGGGCCTCGGCTTGATCGTGGGAGGCTTCATCCCATCGCCTCTCGGCGCCATCACCGAATACACGCCTACGCTGCCGGAAATCTCGATCACCCTCTCTATCTGGGCGCTGGGATGTCTCATGATCACCGTTTTTTACAAGATAACCCTTTCGGTTCGAGAAGGCTTCGCCGCCTAGCCAGTGTTTCTCACCAAGCTCGAATTAAGCGGATCGGCGGGTATCGACGGATTGATCCGGAAATTCATCCTGCCGCGGAAGCCCCCTCCAAGGCCGCAGAACATTCAAGCAAGTCATCGACAAGCTGAGAGACAGAGCTGTAGCAACTTTGCGTTCCTGCTGAAAAACGCAAGAGAACTTGGTTTAGCTTTGTTGGAAGATAAGGGTAGACCTTGCCTAGATTCATGACTCGGTGCGGGAAAAATACCGAGGCATCGTCGTTGCTAAATCGGCCGGAGAGTTCAGGATGCTGCTGGATTGCGTCCCGAAAAGTGACGAAGCCCTTGCCCAGGATGCAATGCAGTATGTTGCCGAGGCTCCAAAGGTCAAAATCGGAGAAATCCTCGGTCAGGTCGAAATCGATCCAACGGAAACACTCGGTGCAACGCTCGATCAATATGTGATCGTTACGGATGTCGCCATGGCACAATCCGTTCTCTTTCAGAAACTGAATCGCCCGGAAAGCCTGTATTGTCCGGGACAGAATCGAGGGGAAGAATTCTCGAAAATACTTTTCGTGGGAAATATTCAGCGAATAGATGTAGTTCAGTAAGTCCACACCCTCGATGATGTCGATCACGCGCACCAGGTTGCCGTGGGAATCCCGCGCCGTGCGGCCTTGCATAAACCGCTGGTCGCCTCGAACCCGCTTAAGAACCTGGGCTTCTTTTTCTCCACTTCGCACGCACGTGACCTGAAAAAGGCCGACCTGAACCTTGAATGCCTCTTGGTATACAAGCTTGAGAATATATTTGCGACCGCTGGCTAGGGAAATTGCACGTTTGACCCAGAACTTGGGTTGCTTCTTCAACCCGAATTGTCCTTCCTTCTCGTTGCCTCGGACAAGAAATAGCTCGCTTTCAAGGTCGATGACGTGCCCGCGATCGATGTACATGAAGTTGGTGGTATCCTCAAATACTAGAGGCCGGCCGGAGAAAGGCTCCCCGGTAAGAAGCTCAGCCTGATGAACTATCCATCCCTCGTCGGATAACATGTCTCGATCTTTCGCACCCAACTTACTGTAGCATCAGGTTGTAGAGTTCCCGATCCAGGTGGTTTGCGGCGAGACGCAGTAACCATCCGGTCCCTTCTGGGTCGCGGACTGCCAAGCCTGGATCTCTTAGCACCAGCTGATTGACCTCAATCACCCTACCGCTCAACGGAGAATGCAGGTGATGTTCCACCCCGTCTTCTGCACGCACCACCACGCACATCCGACCCTGTTCCAGCAGATCGTTCTCTTTGGGAAGCTTGAACTCCGTGACCCCTCCCACTGTGGAAGTGAAGGCTCTTGCCATCCCGATACGCACCGTCTTGTCCGGCTCTATCCTGGCCCAAGAGTGTTCGGGAAGGAAGTAGAGGTCACCGGCTGGCTTCTGGGTCCCTGGGGACCCGGCCTCTGCGCTCCCCATTGCCCCTTTTCGCAACGCACGCACCACTACACTGACCAATTCCTGCTTTGTAAAGGGCTTGGTGACATAGTCAAATGCTCCCAGTCTCTTGGCCTTCAACGCCGTCTGGATTGTCGGATAGCCGGTGAGCATGATGACTTGAGCTGAGGATCCGGTGGCCCGTGCCCGCAGCATAAATTCGAGCCCATCGACGCCCGGCATCATCAGATCGGTGATGACCAAATCGTAGGAAGTCCTGCGCAGAAGATCGAGGGCCTCTTCAGCACTTGTAACGGAGTCTATTGTGCAATCGGTTTTCTGCAGCGCCTTGCCCACGGCCCCGAGAACCACCACTTCGTCATCCACAACCAGGATGCGTTTGCTCATCGATTCCTCCTTCACCCAAGCGCCTCTTTTGTCTTTTGGATCGGGAGCACGAACCTGAAGGTAGTTCCCTTGCCAACCTCGCTTTGCAAATCAATGGCGCCACCATGCCTTTGAACTATTCCCAAACAGACCGACAATCCTAGGCCGTCGGTCTTCCCGACTTTGGTGGAGAAGAAGGGCTCAAAGATATGCGGCTGGATCTCGGGGGGGATTCCGATTCCCTCATCTCGCACAAAAAATTCCACTTGGCTCCCGTCCTCGTTACTGCGGGCGCCAATGGCAATCCTGCCGCCTAGCGGCATGGCTTGCTGGGCATTCACGATCAAGTTGATGAGCACCTGCTCGA
>JBGPHY010000132.1:0-10982 GCA_041484625.1 Terriglobia bacterium
AATTCAACTCGGCATCGGATTTGCGAAGATAATAAGCTTCGAGATTTTGGGCTGTCACCAAACTCCCCTTCTCGACCGACTGCCTGGCCAGAGGTACCATGGCCCGACCCAAGAAAGGATCGGACTCCTGCACCCGCCATCCAGGGTGGCGGCCATCGAGGATAATTTCTCTGTACTTGGCAGCTCCACCGCCAACAAAAACCACATCCTCAGCGCTGATTTCGGAGAGAATCTTCTCCGGTTTGTTGACCACGCCCGGTGTCAGGGCGCTGAAGGAATTGGCTGCCTTCTCGTAAACACAACCAAACACCTCCCCACGGCGGGCATCAATCAAAGGAACAACAGTCCCCTGGCAATTGCCGCATTTTTCTACCCAGGCGTCCAGGGCACTGATTGCCGCCACCGGCTTCCGGTTGACTTCCGCCAGGGCTTTAACCACGGTGAGCCCGATCCGAATCCCTGTGAACGAACCCGGTCCGTGGATCACGGCATAAATGTCAATCTGTCTTAGATCTAAGCCGGCAGCCTTCAACAGGCAGTCCAAACCGGACAGGATTCGGCTGGAATAGGTCTCGCGGGAGTCAACATTGATCTCAGCCAGAACACTTCCACCTTCGCTAAGATGCAGGCTTCCGGCACTCGTCGAGGTGTCAACGCAAAGTATTTTCAATCCGGATACTCCGTGCCTGAGGATTCCAGTGAGTTCGGGAAAGAGGCAAAAACCAGACGGGATGCGGGGTTCATTGACACACCTGAATTGAGATTATATACTTGGACATTTTGAGCCACAATGAATTTTCCAGTCAGAATCGGACCCGGACGCATCCTCTATCGGTAGACAGCATGGACTATTCCACCCCCATGATGGTTCAGTATCATCAAATCAAGAAGGAATTCCCCCAGGCTCTCCTCTTCTTCCGGCTGGGAGACTTCTACGAGCTGTTTTTCGATGATGCGGTGCTTGCCTCCCGGGAGTTGGAGATTACACTGACTGCCCGGAACAAAGAGAGGGGGGTTTCCATTCCCATGTGCGGTGTCCCGTATCATGCTGCGGACACATACATTTCCCGACTCATCCGCAAAGGGTACAAGGTGGCCATTTGCGATCAGGTGGAGAATCCGAAGCTGACCAGGAAGCTGGTCAAGCGGGAAGTGACCCGGGTCGTCACTCCGGGCACCGTAGCGGATGGGAGCCTCCTGGAACCCCAGGAAAACAATTACTTATGTGCCGTCTGGCCCGATAGGCAAAGAATTGGGATCGCGGTGGTGGACCTCTCCACGGGCGAATTCCGAATCAGCGAGTTTCAGGGGAAGCCGGCAGCTGAGCTTCTTCGCGCCGAACTGGACCGGCTGCAACCCAAGGAAGTCCTCCATCCCTCGGGTCTGAAAACGAAGGAGCCCTGTTGGAGTGCCCTCGAGGCCTACGTCAGAACCCCGGCAGAAGACTGGATCTTCTCCTTGGACTATGCGGAGCGATTGCTTACCGAGCATTTTGGGGTCATGAATCTGGACGGTTTGGGATGCCAGGGGAAGACATCGGCCATCGCCGCTGCCGGTGCCATCCTCCATTATCTCCGTGAGACCCAGAAAACTTCGCTTAACCACATCGACCAGCTGCGATTTTACAGTCTTACAGAGTCCATGGTGTTGGACCAGACAACGGTTCGGAACCTCGAATTGGTCGAGTCCCTATTCGACGGCTCTCGCCACGCCACCCTGATCAGTGTCCTGGATCGCACCTCTACAGGGATGGGAGCTCGCTTGCTCAAGAACTGGCTGCTGCGGCCGGAAATTGATTTGTCCGAGATCAGCCAGCGGCTGGACGCCGTTGAAGAGTTGAAAGAAAAGTTGATTCAGAGGGAAGAGATCAAGTCCTGCCTTCGCCGCGTTTATGATATCGAGAGGCTTCTCTCCAAGATTGCGCTTGCGACCGCAAATGCCCGGGATCTCTTGAGCCTGAAGAATTCCCTGGAACAAATCCCTGCCATTAAAGTGGGTTTGAATTCCCTTTCGTCGATCCGCCTGCTTTGGATCGAATCGGAAGGCGACCCGCTCGAAGACGTGACCGGATTGGTTGGGCGGACCTTGAAGGAGAACCCTCCGGTGATATTGACCGAGGGGGGGCTGATCCGAGAAGGGGTTCATGCGGAACTGGATGAGCTTCGGGGGATCAGTTCTTCGGGTAAGCAGTTTATCGCCGAGATCGAATCCCGCGAAAGGGCCCGAACCGGCATCACCAATCTCAAGGTCAAGTTCAACAACGTATTCGGTTACTACCTGGAGGTCTCCAAATCCAACCTGGGGCTGGTCCCCGCGGACTATGAGAGGAAACAGACCCTGGTGGGTGCGGAACGGTTCACCACCCCTGAATTGAAAGAGTACGAGCGGAAGGTTTTGGGTGCCGAAGAGCGGGTGGTGGAAATTGAATACACTCTCTTTTGTGAGCTCCGGGCGACAGTGGGGAAAGAAGCGCGGCGTATCCGCAAGACGGCATCTGCGCTATCGCAGTTGGATTGCCTGGTCACTCTGGCCGAAGTGGCCCATGCTTACAGCTATGTACGCCCCCGGCTTCAGGCCGGGGGAGAGGTGATAATCAGGTCAGGTCGACATCCGGTCATCGAGCAACTGGCCGATCAACTGCCTACAGGAAAGTTCATTCCCAATGATCTTTACATGAATGACTCCACCGACCAGATTCTCATCATTACAGGGCCGAATATGGGCGGGAAATCCACCTATCTGCGTCAGACCGCCCTTTTCTCCATCCTGGCTCAAATCGGTTCCTTCGTCCCGGCAGAAATGGTCCAGCTCCCCATCGTGGACCGGATCTTCACCCGCATTGGGGCGAGTGACAACCTGGCCCGAGGGCGCTCTACCTTCATGGTCGAAATGACCGAAACCGCCGTCATCTTGAACACAGCCTCAGCGCACAGTCTAATTATCCTGGACGAAATCGGCCGGGGGACGGCGACGTTTGACGGACTGTCTTTGGCCTGGGCGGTGGTGGAATACTTGCACTCCCACACCCAGGCCAAAACGTTGTTTGCGACTCACTACCACGAACTCACCGAATTGGCGGATCTCCTGCCTGGAGTCAAGAACTACCATGTTACTGTTCGGGAATCAGACCAAGAGATTGTTTTTCTCCGACGAGTAGAAGCCGGCAGCGCAGACAAGAGTTACGGAATCGAGGTTGCCAAGCTCGCCGGGTTGCCTTCCGCTGTGCTGGTGCGGGCTCGGGAGATCCTGCAGAAGCATGAGGAGGGGGAACATGAAATCAGCGATCATCTGACCCGTCACTACAAGCGAAAGAAGAGCAGTTCCTCTACACAACTCAATCTCTTCATGATCACCGATCACGAAGTTTTAGAGGAGCTGCGCCAGATAGATCCGAACTCTCTGACCCCCCTTCAGGCCCTGGCCAAGTTAAATGAACTGAAGAGCAAAGTCTGAGAGAAGAACCATGAAAGAACTGAGGCTGGCCGTTGGGTTAATGTCGGGAACCTCACTGGATGGCGTTGATGCGGCACTGGTGGAGATTGCCGGTTCGGGAACCGCCACCCGGGTCAAGCTGAGGCATTTTCTTTCAATTCCGTTCGAGAAACCAGTGTCCGAGCGATTGCTGCGCGCGGCTTCAGGTAAACCGCTCACTACCGCTGAACTCAGCCAGCTGAATTTTCTTTTGGGGGTTCTCTATTCGGAGGCTGTTCTTCGACTGTGCAGAGAAGCTCGCCTGGATGTTTTTGAGCTGGATGTAATTGGTTCTCACGGCCAAACCGTCTATCACCAGTCTGAACCGTCCGAGTTTTGTGGGAGGCCGGTGGCCTCAACTCTACAAATCGGGGAAGCCTCCCTCATTGCGGAAAGAACGGGTGTCACCACGGTTTCAGATTTCAGGCCTGGTGACATGGCAGCAGGAGGAAAGGGGGCTCCCTTGATCCCCTATGTTGACTACCTCCTTTTCCGTGATTCCCGCCGTGGCCGCATCCTGCTGAACGTTGGCGGCATCGCGAACATCACCGCACTGCCCGCTTCGGCCCGGATCAGTCAGGTCAAGGCCTTTGACACAGGGCCCGGAAATATGGTCATCGATGGCCTGGTCTGGCACTTTATTTGCAGTGAAAAGCGCTTCGATCTTCGTGGAAACATGGCCAGAGAGGGAAAAGTCGTTCCAGACCTCCTCGAGTCAGTGCTTCGTGATCCTTATTTCAGCTTGCGTCCCCCTAAAACTGCCGGCCGGGAACAGTTTGGGGAGGCCTTCATGTCGAGATTCCTGAATTATCCGGTGTCCTGCAGCTTTGAGGATCTCCTCTGCACGGCGACAGAACTGACAGCGTGGACTGTTGCAGACTCGGTCCTTAAGTACTGCCGATCCCAGTTTCACTTTGAGGACTTAGTTGTTTCAGGTGGAGGCGCCCACAATGATTTCCTTTTAGAGCGCTTGACGAAGCTACTCCATCCAATGAAGGTTCTGAAAACCGATGATTTTGGAATTCCAGTTTCTGCCAAAGAGGCCGTAGGCTTTGCTGTCTTGGCCAACGAAACCATACATCTGCGGGCAGGAAATGTTCCTTCGGCCACGGGCGCGGTTCACCCTGTCATTTTGGGCAAGGTGGTTGTAGGGCGGAACTTTCGGTGGTTGCGCCCGTGAGTTTTCACACCAAAGCCAGAGCAGGGAGGGACCCGGGTGGACATCCTGCTGGGCCGGGCAATGCCTGCGGATTCCTCTAGATCCGATGGGAATGCGGGACATGTTCTGATGCCAATCTACAACTGCCTGAAACGATTCACCGCCACCGATGCCTGTATGATTCTGCTCTTAGGCCTGATGGCGACTTCCTGCAGGAATTCACAGGCTCCCCGGCCGGGCACTGTAACTCTGGCGGTCGAAGCAGGACCCTTCCCGAGCCTGGACCCACGGATCGGAACCAGTTCAGAAGCTGAGAGGATCGGGCAACTGATCTTCAATTCGTTGGTGCGGCGCGGCAAGCGTTTTGAAATTCTTCCCGACCTGGCCTGGTCCTGGGAGTTGCTTGAACCGAACATCTATCGATTCCATCTGCGACAGGGAGTCCGCTTTCACAACGGTCGCGAACTCACCTCCAGAGATGTTCAATACACTTTCTCCAGCATTCTGGATGGGAGTCTCTCTTCAGCGAAGGCCTCGACCTATCGGATCATTGAGAGGATCGAAACCCCGGACCCCTACTGTGTCGTCTTCCGCCTGAAGGAGCCGAACGCCTCGTTTCTGTGGAACCTTACCAATGGGGCTATCGGCATCATCCCGAATGATGCGCCTCCGGATTTTGGCCGCTATCCTGTGGGGACCGGCCCGTTTCGTTTTGTCTCTTACTCGAATGAGGAACAGGTGGTGCTGGAGAAGAATCCCGACTATTTTGAATCGCCTCCTTTCCTTGACAGGGTGATCATCCGGATCATCCCGGACGCTACAACCCGAGCACTGGAATTGCGCAAAGGATCCATCGATGTCGTCCAGAATGCCTTGTCGCCGGATTTTGTGCAAGCGCTGGCACGGGACCCTCACCTTCAGGCAGATGTGTCCGAAGGGACCAACTATGCCTATATGGGGTTCAACCTGAACGATCCGATTTTGAAAGAGAGGCGGGTGCGGCAGGCAATCGCCTTAGCCATTCATCGAGAGGAAATTATTCACTACTACTGGGGAGACCTGGTGACACCGGCATCGAGTATCTTGCCGCCCAGCCATTGGGCCTTCGAAGGGCATACGGCGCACTATGATTATCAACCGGTAAAGGCCAGGGAACTGCTGGATGAGGCGGGCTGGAAAGACCCGGATGGTGAAGGCCCGATGCCACGGTTTAAGTTGACCTACAAAACCTCAACCGAGGAATCAAGCCGCCAGGTGGCCACGATCATTCAGCAACAATTGAAAGAGGTGGGGATCCAGGTGGATCTCCGCTCTTACGAATTCGGCACCTTTTACGGAGACATTGTCCGTGGGAATTTCCAGCTGTTCACCCTGCGCTGGATCGGGGGCAACAATGACCCGGATATTTTCGAAACAGTTTTCCATTCGCTGCGCACTCCCCCCAAAGGTTTCAACCGGGGACACTACAGGAACGACCGGCTGGATCACCTCATTGAGACAGCCCGACGGGAGCCGGATCAGAATAACCGGCGCAAGTATTATTCAGAAATCCAAAAAATACTGGCAGACGACCTTCCCTACGTCCACCTCTGGTACTTCAAGAACGTGTGTGTCCATGCGAAACGCCTTGGTGGACTAACGCTCTCGCCGGCTGGGGATTATGATTTCCTCAAGACAGTTCGGCTGCTGCCGGAATGAAAAGGATAGGGGGGGCCCAGGTGGATTCGCTTTCTCAATTCATCGGGGCGACACAGATGAAAAGCCCTATTCTTTGGATCCAAAAGTTTCTGATGGTATCGGTAAGTTCAGCTTTCTCTGTGCCAGGTAGGCCGAGTATACGAACACTTCCCGCAGAGAGGCCCAGGCCCGGGATCTGAAGCTGGATTCGATGGGACTGTTTGGGGCGGGAGAACTGAACACGGTCACCTGGTGGTCGCGAAAGATCTGCTTGATCCGAAAGAGGTGAAAGCCATCGCTGACTGCAATCACCGTCTTCAAGTTCTGTGTCTTGAGGAACTCTAGAAAGCGTTGAATGCTCTCCAGCGTGGTTAGGCTGCTCGGCTCCACGAAGATTTGCGTTTCCGAGATGTTTTGCCGCAGGAGATACTTCTTCCCCACCTCGGCCTCGGTAAACCGGGAGTCGACACCATGTCCGCCGGTCGTCATGATTTTGGCAGCCAGTTGGCGTTTGAATAGATTGGCAGTATGATCCAGCCTTGCCCTGAAGACCGGAGAGGGGCGGCCGTTGTATTGGGCTGCCCCAAATACAATGATGATGTCGGCGGGCTGAGCCTCATCCTGACTGGCTGTGCGCCGGATCAATATGAAAAGGACCGTGACATAGAGGAACGCCAAAGAGGGCAGGTAGACGAACAGAACTTGGAAAAGAAACTTTCGACTGCGGGTATTCATCGGGAAAGGTATTTTCCCAGAGCGTCGGAGGTGATCGCCCCCTCCCGGACAACGGCAGGGGGATCCTTGGTCAGATCAATAATGGTCGAGGGGGCTACAGCAGCCAGCCTGCCGGAATCCAGGATCAATTCAATCCGGCCTCCCAGTTGGTTCAGTACTTCATCAGCACTGGAACAGGGAGGATGTGCGGTCAGGTTGGCGCTGGTGCCGACAATTGGAAGATCAATGGCCTGAACGAGGTTCCTGGCCAGGTCGAAATTCGGGATGCGCATACCGACAGTCCCCGTTCCGCCGGTAATCTTTAGTGGAACGTGTTTAGCGGCGCGTAGGATAATCGTCAGTGGGCCGGGCCAGAAATCCTCGGCGATTTCATAGAAAAGGTCGGGGATCTTCTGGGCGATCGACTCGGCCTGATCAATGGAATCGATCAGCAGCAACAACGGTTTCCAGGGTTGCCGGCCCTTGATCTGGTAGATCTGTTCGACTGCTCTCAAATTGAAAGGATCGGCTCCCAGGGCATAGAACGTATCCGTCGCCAAGGAGATCACGCTTCCGTTCAGGATGGCGTTAGACGCAATTTCGAGAGCGGCTTTGTCAGCAGCGTTACCCTGTATCTTGATCCGTTGCGTCAACATCGGGGGAACGTTAGCATAAATGTTTGGAGAGGGTCAACAGCCGAGAATCTATGGAAACTTAAGGAATCTGGACTCGTCAGGCCGGCAAAATCGAGGCCCGGACGCCTTTCGAGGAACCATCCAGCCGAATTGTTGACTTATGATTTAAGGTGACTTCAAATTAAGGGGACGATATCCCTGGGGTCAGCCAGCTTGAAATGGCGTTTAAATCGCCGCCCGCTGGAGAGCTGACCTCTTCAGAGTCCGTCAACCGATGCGCAAAACCATAGCTCCGCTCATCACTTCTCCTTCCAACCCCCGTATCAAGGCATTCCGTCTCTTGATGCGCCAAGGCGAAGCCGATTCTCAAGGACGGATTCCCGTGGAAGGAGTGAAGCTTGTCAAAGAAGCGATGTCTGCAGGCTTATCGATTGAGGTCATGTATATGGCCGAAAACCGTTTTCGGGAAAAAAGCCTGCGCCGACTGGCAGATTCAGCGCAAGAAGCCGAGCTCGTCCTGGTAGACGACCGAACTTTTGCTAGCATGGTGGAGACCGATTCTCCCCAGGGGGTAGCGGCGCTGGTCAGGCTCAAGGAAGCTCCGTGGGAGCTAGTCTCAAGCGGGGCGCCCCTGCTGCTCGTGGCTTGGCAGATGCAGGATCCCGGGAATCTTGGCACCCTGATTCGTTCTGCGGACGCTTTTGGCGTCACAGCTATCCTGTTCGCCAGCAACTGCGTGAACCCTTACAATCAAAAGGTCATCAGATCTTCGGCAGGTTCCATTTTCCGGGTTCCCTGCCTGGAATGGGAAGAATCGGAATCATTACTGTCGAAGTTGCAACGGCTTGGTTTTCGGATCCTGGCCACTTCTTCTCATTCCGGAACCGATTTCCGGAGGATTGACTATAGAGGGCCTGCTGCGCTGTTCATCGGGAACGAGGGCAGGGGATTGCCTGGAGTCTTGATACAGGGGGCTGACGCCCAGGTCCGGATTCCCATGGCTAGGACCGAATCCTTAAACGCCGCAGTGGCCGCCTCCATCATCCTGGCAGAGTCCTGGCGTCAGCGAAGCCTCTAAACTGGATTATTCATCAGGAGTAACCCCGTTCATGAATCTCTTCTCTCAATTCGACACACCGAGTCGGGCCAAATTCGACAAGAGCACCCCCCTGGCGGACCGGATGCGCCCAGATCAACTGGAGAAGTTCGTGGGTCAGCAGCATCTTCTGGGTCCGGGTAAGGCATTGCGCGTGGCGATCGAGAAGGACCAGATTCGATCTATTATCCTGTGGGGACCGCCGGGGACAGGCAAAACCACTTTAGCCAGAATCATTGCGAACAGGTCGAACTCGATCTTTGTATCTTTTAGCGCCGTCTTGTCTGGCATCAAAGAGATCAAGTCCGTCATGGTGGAAGCCGAAAAATTCCGGCGTCTCGGCCAGAAGACCATCCTCTTTGTGGACGAAATTCATCGGTTCAACAAGTCCCAGCAGGATGCCTTCTTGCCCCATGTGGAAACAGGCAACATTGTGCTGATTGGAGCCACCACTGAGAATCCCTCCTTCGAGGTCAACGCCGCATTGTTGTCGCGCTCCAAGGTCTATGTGCTCCAACCCCTGGCCCCTGAGGACACCCTCACGTTACTCAAGCGGGCACTGACCGAACGGGAAAGAGGTTTGGGCGATGAGCCTATTGAAATCGACGAGAAACTGCTGGGTCAGATTTCTGCCTTCGCCAACGGCGACGCCCGTGTTGCCTATAACGTATTGGAGATAGCGGCGCAGTCAACCCCCCGGGATTCTCTAGGGCTAAAACGGATTCTTCCGGACATCGTGGAAGACGCAATGCAAAGGCGTATGCTGCTCTATGATAAGGCTGGGGAAGAGCACTACAACCTCATTTCCGCCCTGCACAAGTCCATGCGCAACAGTGACCCTGATGCTACCCTGTACTGGCTGGCCCGCATGCTGGAGGCGGGGGAAGACCCCCTGTACATTGCCCGACGTATCGTCCGCTTTGCTTCGGAAGATGTGGGCCTGGCAGATCCCCAGGCTCTTCCGCTTGCGGTCAGTGCCATGCAGGCGTTCCATTTCGTCGGCATCCCCGAGGGGAACCTGGCCCTGGCCCAGGCCGCGGTCTACATGGCCACCGCGCCGAAATCCAACTCCTTGTACGTGGCCTACAGCCGTGTCCAGGAAGACATTCAGAAGACTTCAGCCGATCCCGTTCCCCTCCATCTCCGGAATGCTCCTACCGGCCTCATGAAGGAACTGGGATACGGCAGCGGATACAAATACGCTCACAGCTTTCAGGATGGCCTCACGGATATGCCCTGTCTTCCTGAAACACTGAAGGACCGGGTTTATTATCAGCCCAGTTCATTCGGATTTGAGAAGACTATCCGTGAGCGGCTCGAGTACTGGAAAGAAAAAATTCGACAGTTTCGAAACCATGAGAAATAGGCGCAGAATGTCAGACCAAGGACTGATTCCATCTTCTCCCCGTTCGCCCCTCTCCATTTCCCGAGTCGTGGAGGAACTCAAACGGCTCAGGGGATTTCAGGAGTGCATCACTCACGTCGAGCACTTCGTGGCGCGCGACGCCCAGTGGGCTGATTTTCCGGAGGGAGTTGACCCCCTGGTGCGGCAGGTCTTTGCCCATCGAGGAATTGAGCGGCTCTATTGCCATCAGGCCGAAGCTATCCAGAAGGTATTAGCCGGTCGCAACGTAGTCATCGTGACTCCCACGGCCTCCGGAAAAACGCTCTGTTACAACATCCCGGTCTTGAACTCAGTCTTGGCGGATCCCGACACCCGCGCACTGTATCTGTTTCCCACCAAGGCACTGGCCCAGGACCAGATGGAAGAACTGTATAAGCTGATCCAGCTTACCGGACGGGAGATCAAGACATTTACTTATGATGGAGATACTCCGCAGGATGCCCGCCGGGCCATCCGGGCCCAGGGACATGTGGTGGTGACCAATCCTGACATGCTGCATGCCGGCATCCTTCCGCATCACACCAAATGGGTCCAGCTCTTCGAGAATCTGAAGTATGTTGTCATTGATGAACTGCACACTTACCGCGGTGTGTTTGGCAGTCACCTCACTAATGTCCTGCGCCGTCTGAAACGCATCTGTGCGTTCTACGGCTCAAAGCCGCAATTCGTCTGCTGTTCCGCCACCATCGCCAACCCTCAAGAGCTGGCCACTCGGCTGCTTGAAGAAGATGTGGATCTGGTCGACAAGAACGGCGCCCCCCAGGCAGAAAAGTACTTCGTGTTTTACAACCCGCCGGTCGTGAACAAGCAGTTGGGAATCCGCCG
>JBGPHY010000133.1:0-10912 GCA_041484625.1 Terriglobia bacterium
CAGGTAACGATGATTCTCGATGGCCCGGAACCGAGCCATGTTCAGGTGCTGGTAGGGGGCATCAGAATCACCGAACCAAGCATCATTGGTGAGGTTATACAGGACCTGGGCCCCTTGCCGGGTGAATCGCCGCACCAGTTCCGGAAAGATGGCCTCATAACAGATGAAACCTCCGATGATGCCACTCCCTTCGAGCGATGATGCAACTATGCGATTTCCAGCTCGGAAATTTCCGGCCTCCGTAGATATTTTCTCAACAAAAAAGAATAACCGGCCATAGGGCACGTACTCTCCGAACGGAACCAGGTGGATCTTGTCGTATTGGGAAATCAGATCCCCAGTCGGGGCCAGCAAGGCTGCACTGTTAAAAGGATTGATCTCGCAGTGAGGGTTCGAGGTGTCCTTGTAGTCGACAAACCCAAAAAGCACATTACTGCCTGACCTGCGGGCCAGAGTCTGCATCCTTTGGCGAAACACCGGATCCTGGTTGAAGTAGAAGGGTGCAGGTGTCTCAGGCCAGATGAGGAGCTTGGCCGTACCCTTTTGCCGTGCCTCGGCATCCAACTCCGCTGAAAGAGAGAGCCGTTCCAGTTCGTTCAACACGGATATTCTCGATTCCACATCCCACTTTAATTCCGGGGAAAGGTTGGTCTGGGCAATGCGGACCAGTTGCTTTCCTGGAGAAGGCGCCCTGTGGGAAAGGGCGTAGAACCCGGAAACTGTCCCAAGCAAGAGGATCGCAAGCAGGAGGTTGCGAAGTGATTGGCGGGACCTTTCGAGCAGCGTCGCGGAAACCAGTGAGTTGACCAGGATGAGTGCAAAAGACAGACCGTACACCCCCGTGACCCTCGCCATCTGAGCCAGGTTGGAATAGTCCACCAGCGAATATCCCAACAAGCACCAAGGAAACCCGGTCAGGAGATGCCCCCGAAGGAACTCCGTTCCCACCCAAAGGAAAGGGGTCAAAAGGTAACAACTGCGGGGAAAACGAAAAGAGACTCTGGAATATACCAATAGGAATATGGCATAAAAAAGCGAAAGGTATCCGACCAGCAAGAGAAAACAGAGGAAACTCCCCACCTGTCCTAAGTCGCCATAAGTATGCAGGACATCCATAATCCATCGGCATGATCCAAAGAAGAATAGGAGACCGGTGATCTGGCCGAGGAAAAAGGCACGCCAAGCCTTTGCCTCCTGATGAGCGGCCACCAGCAGGGGAACCAGGCATATCCAGGACAGGAAAGACAGGGCCGGCTTTGGGAAGATGAGGATGTTGAGAATCCCGGATAGGGCGGCCAGAAGAATCTTTCTTGGGAGATTTGAGGTCAAGAGGAGGATCAAACTGAGTATGAGACGAATTCCCCGTTGGGCCTTCTATCGTTTGAGGATGGTCTTGAATCCATCTTTTTCGAGTCGAACTTTAACCGCCAGAGCTTCCGATTCGCCCTTATAGGGGCCAACCTGGATCCGGATGAATCGGTCCGTAGAATCCGCCCCAGGCCGCAAAATGAACACCGGATACCCCTTGGAGCGCAGAGTTTTTGCAAGGTTCTCGGCGTCGCGAGCACCTGTCAAGGCCGCCACCTGAAGACTCATCAGACGCTCTCCAGGAGGAGCCTTTGCTTCGACCGAACTCCTGGAAAGCGCGTTGGAGGGTTGAGGAGCAGAGTGTTGTGACGATTCCGGGGGCTTTTTCGGCTCCGGCGCAAAGTTCTCTTTCACCTTCTGGTCTTTGACTGCATTATAGAAATCGAGTTCCTTGCGGTAGTCAACGCCTTCGTCTTTTGGTGGTTTGGATGTTCCGGACCCCAATGGGCCCGAAGAATTCACATTACCTTGCGGACCAGCGGAAGGCAGGATGGCCCCGTTGGCCGAATCGGCAGCAGGTACTGAGGAGAGCTTGGATCCGGCATTGTCAAGAATAGCCGATTGAGCTTTGATCGACGCCTCATAGGTCTGTCCCCGCCCTACGATGAAACCCAGAGCAAAGAAGATGGCACAAACGATGACGGCCCCCACAAAGAAAAATGTCAAGTGTCGCTGGTCCAGGCGCAACTCTTTGTGTTCGCTGACCTCAGGCTCTCCCATGCCCTCTCCTATGATCGGCATGAAGCCTAGCGGCCTCGTGCCTTGAATTGCCAGGTGATTACCCATCTATTCAACGGAGGCCCAGGTCACTTCTTCAGGATCCCTTGAAAGATATCAACCGGCACTGGAAAGACCACCGTTGTATTCCTCTCCACACCGATTTCTGTCAAGGTCTGCAGATATCGGAGCTGTATGGCTACTGGCTGCTGGCTCATAATGCCCGCAGCCTGGGCCAGTTTCTCGGAAGCCTGAAGCTCCCCTTCCGCGTGGATGATCTTGGCTCTCTTCTCGCGCTCGGCTTCAGCTTGCTTCGCCATGGCCCGTTGCATCTCTTGCGGGAGGTCCACTTGCTTGACTTCCACCAGGGCCACCTTGATTCCCCACGGGTCGGTGTGCTGATCGAGAATATTCTGCAATCTTATGTTCAGTGCTTCCCGTTTGCTCAAGAGGTCATCTAGAGGCACTTCTCCCAGAACTGAACGAAGGGTGGTCTGAGCCAACTGGGAGGTGGCGTAAAGGTAGTTCTCGACTTCCACAATGGCCCTGACGGCATTAATGACCCGGAAGTACACGACGGCATTGACCTTCACAGAGACATTGTCACTGGTGATAATGTCCTGCGGCGGAACATCCAGGGTGACGGTTCGCAGGGGAACTTTAACAATCTTGTCAATAGGCCAAAACACGAAAATCAAGCCGGGCCCTTTGGCCTGGGGTAAGAGGCGTTCGAGCCGGAAGATAACTCCGCGTTCATATTCACGCAGGACATTAATCGAATTGAATAACCAAATGACGAAAACCAAGACTCCGAACAGCAAAACGGGATTGAAGGTATCCATGTCTTGATCTCCTATCAGTTTTCGTATGCCGCAACCTGGTGCGTCCCCAATAGCCCCACTCCTACATTCTGCCAACCTTGACCCTCAGCCCATCTACCTTGAGGATTTTGACCCTTTCCCCCCTCTGAACCGGCTGGTCACTGTATGCCTGCCAGATTTCCCCATGCACCTGCACCTTTCCTTCGGGTTCGAGGTCGGAAATGACCTTTCCAACCTCATCGACCATCCCTTCCATACCGGTCACTGATTTGGTCTTGTGGGACAAAAGCACCAGCCGCAGTAGAAACATCGTGATACCTGCGAAAGGCAGTGTTACGCATAGGGCTGTGGCCAGACGAACCTGCAATTCGGGGAGAGGAGAATCAATCAAGATGAGGGAACCCATTACCATCGAGATGATACCCAAAGCCGCTAAAACCCCATAACTGCCCAGTTTGGCCTCAAGCACGAAGAGAATGATCGCTCCCAAGATCAAAACCACTCCCAGCAGGTTCACCGGCAGAATATTGAAGGCTACCAATGCCAAGAAAATACACACTGCCCCGACAATGCCCGGCAGAACCATCCCTGGGGTAGTAAATTCAAAATATAGGGCAAGCAGTCCGATCAAGCCGAGGATCAGGGCAATGTTCGGATCCAGAATTGCAGCTAGAACCCTCTGCCGCAAGCTCATTTCAAGATTTCTGAGGCTCTCGTCCTTCAGTTTGATTATCTGAGTCTCACCGCTGAAACGGAGGATTTTCCGGCCGTCAAAGCTGGCGAAAAGCTCCCGTGTGTCCTTGGCAATCCCGTCGATCAACTTGAGATTCAACGCTTCGGTCTCGGTGAAGGATTTGCTCTCCACGACCCCTTTTTCCGCCATCTCGTAGTTTCGTCCGCGCTTGCTCACGAAGCTGCGGATATAAGCAGCGGCGTCATTCTCGACTTTTCGAGCCATTACGTCGTCCAGTTTCCCTCCGGTAATGGAAACCGGGTGAGCTGCGCCTGTGTTGGTGCCTGGAGCCATCACGGCCAGATCAGAGCTGAGGAGAATGAAAAAACCGGCTGAGGCTGCCCGGGCGCCGCTGGGCCCCACATAAGCAATCACGGGGACCCTCGAGGCCAGGATCTTCTCGATAATCTGCCTCATGGATTGGTCCAGCCCACCGGGCGTGTTAAGCCGGAGGAGTACCGCACTTGCTCCCTCGGATTCGGCCTGGCTGATACCCTTCACAACGTACTCGGCCATGATGGGATGAATGACTCCGTCAACGTCCAGGGCCAGCACCGTGGCCCAAGCAGAATCGGGACAAGAGAGGGCCGTGATGGAAAAGATGAACAGAATTCGAGCAATGGTTTTGGACATAATTAACCTACTGAGGTCGACCGAGAGTGCCCCTGATTTTCTGTTCGCCTGCCTGGCCGGTCGTTTTGTTGTTATGCAACTGCTCAATTTCCAGTCGGAGAAGGCGAAATGTAGTCTCGTCAAAATTGGATTGTATCCGAAACAGGTCCGGGATCCTCTTCCTGCTTTCCCACGAATCGACTTGGGGAGTCAACTGGCGCGCCACAGCCCAGGAAGCTTCCGCCTCCGTAGTCTTTCCCAGCGCGCGCTGGCACTTATAGAGGAGATAGTAGGCCTGTCCGTCCTGATCATTCCGCTGAACCAGGGCTCTCAGGGTCTGTTCTGCTTTCCCGAATTCACCGGTCCTCCAAAGGTGGTAGGCCAAATTGAAATGGGAATCGGCAGAGGAGGAATCCCCTTCCAGTGCTTTTTCGAAAGCCTCAGTGGCTTTTTCGTTCTGACCGCAAAAACTCATGGCAATCCCCAGATTCGAATAAATTTCATTCAGGGGCAACGACTGGCTCAATTGCTGAAACTCGCCGGCGGCTTTTTCGTAACTCTTCAGCTGCAAGTAATCAAGTCCCAGCAGAAAGGTCGCCGCCGAGTAATTCTTGTTCTTAAGGGTCAATCGCTGCAACCAGAGGCTGGAGGTGGCGTAATCCTTTTGCAGAGAGTAGACCTTCCCGAGCTGGAAAATTGCCTCCGGGTAATTGGGATAGGCCTTTTCAGCCTCCCGGAAATATCTGATCTGCTTAGAGATGTCAGATTCCGTGAGGCCCCTGATGTAGTTCTCGAGCGCAGCATTGGGGATGGTTGGGAACCTCGCATAATAGGCCTCTTCACTGATTGACACGTGAGTATCCAACTGCTTGATGATGCACCAGGCAACTTTCCCGATGATGAACTGGAGCTCCTCCAACCCCCCTCCTTCCTTAACCTCAGGCCCCAGCAGGTTCCGGCGAAGATCCAGGATGGAAGTCGACGCTTGCAGTCTCTTTCCATCGTAGGTAAAATCGCCAAGAATCAGATAATTTGAGTCGAGCTCCTGACCGATTTTGATCAAGGAAGCCTTGGAGAGCCGGCTGGAGTAAGGAATGCCGATCCGGTCAAAAGCAATCAGGCGCTCGTCCCGACCCAGGGGGTTGACATTAGGCCAGATCAGGCGGTCCTGCAACAGTTCCGGGAAACTTTCATTGATCCACTGCAAAGCGGGGTTTTTTGAAAGATTGGCAAAGGGCATTACCACCACCGTCTGGACACTGGCGAGACTCTGCGAGACCTGGACGCAAAGAAATATCAATGAGATCCTGAGCAAGAACCAGTTCATGGCTAAGAAGTCAAATTGAGGGGCAACAAACCACTACATGCCGTAGAATACGGAGTCGCGCTGGCGTCCAACTCAGTATACCAGAGGCCCACTTGCCAAGGTACAAAAACTTGGGAAAGCCTTCCCATGAGGACACGTCAAGATTATTGAACTTTTTCGGTTCAGGCTACGTTTCAAAGGTTGGGGCAAGGTGATAAAGACCCTGTCTCGTAACACCACAGTCACAGAGGAGATCTAAAAGCCGATATGAATCCACCCATGAGACGTTCCATTATAGGCCCTGTCATCCTTATCTCCGTCGGCGCCCTGTTTCTTGTGCACAACCTGGTCGGGTTTGACCTGATGCGGATCATCTGGCGATATTGGCCGTTGATTCTGATCGTCTTAGGGGTGTCGAAGTTGATGGAGTATTATCGCACCAGCCAACAAGCTCCACCCCATCAGTGAGCAGAATCGTTCTCGAGTTACGCGGATTCTTCAGATCGGTGCTCCAATAGGGCTGGGTGAAGCCGTGACAATCAGAGCGGGTTGGCATCAGGCAAATCCGTTTCGGTGCCCTGGCATCTAGTGACGGCGGCTTGCTTGCGGGGGGGGCGTGTTGAAGTTTCTGCCTGTCGGGATCTGGCCTACGGTTTTCGCCTCTTGCCAGAGACGTTCCATTTCCTCCAGGTTGGAGCCTCTGATATCTTTCCCTTCTTGCCTTAACCTCTCCTCAATATACTGAAAGCGACGCACAAACTTGCGATTGGTCTTCCTCAAGGCTGTCTCGGGATCGATTCCGAGAAACCGGGCGATATTGACCGTCACGAAGAGCAAATCTCCGAGTTCGGCTTCAACTTCAGGGTCAAGAGGATCGGATGCCCTCCTCTGCAACGCCTGCTTGAGTTCATCAAGCTCTTCGTGCAGTTTTAGTATGATCTCATCCACATGCGACCAATCAAACCCAACCCGGGCCGCTTTCGACGTTAGCTTGCTGGCCGTGAGCAGCGCCGGCATCGGCGGAACATCTTCCAAGATTGATTTCTCTCCAGCTCCTTTTTCGGTTCTCTCGGATTGTTTGATCTCTTCCCAATTCCGGATGACCTGTTCAGAGGAATCGGCCTTGACCAGTCCAAAGATGTGAGGATGTCTCCGCACCATCTTGGTGACAATGCTCTCTATAACGTCATCGACGTGGAAGGCGCCTTCTTCTTCGGCGATCTCCGCGAGGAAGACAATCTGGAAAAGGAGATCTCCCAGTTCCAAGCGAAACTTCCTCCGGTCTCCGGATTCCAGCGCCTTCAGCACTTCGTAAGCTTCCTCCAGCATCATGGGCTTCAAAGTATCAAAAGTCTGTTCTCGGTCCCAGGGACATCCTTGAGGACCTCTTAAGCGGTCCACCAGCGCCACCAATTCAGTAAATTTCTCACCCTTCATTTCGCAAACTCCCTTCTTAAGAGTCAATAATAGTGAAATTTCCATCCTCGATCGATATAATTCCCTTTCCAGGATTCCTTCGGTGCATTTCGACCCAAACAGTGTCTTTTCCCCGGTGCTGTGACTTTGCGCGACCCGGCAGTCTTCTGACCTTGACTGGGAGAGGCGTCACTATGAAACGGCCATTGGTTGCTGTGTCCGCTCTTGGGTGTCTCTTGTTCTTAACCGTTGCAGGCTGCGGCCCGGGGCGTAACCCGGGACATAGCCAATCCGACCTCCAGAGGCATCGAGGTGGAGTTTTAAGGATTTCAGCGCAGTCCCCTGAATCTCTCGATCCTGCCTATTCTAGATCCTCCTGGGAATCTGAAATAGTACTCCAGCTATTTGACGGGTTGCTGCGGTACGACCAGGAATTAAACATTGCTCCAGCGCTGGCCCGCGACTGGCAAGTTTCGTCAGATGGCAAAACTTACACCTTCTTTCTGCGCCATGGGGTCCGATTTCACAACGGGCGCGAAGTCACTGCCGAGGACTTCGTCTTCTCGCTGACCCGCTTGCTGGATCGCCAGGTGGACTCGGTCGATGCCGAACACTATGCAAGAATTCAGGGGGCGGAGCGATTCCGTCGAGGCGCAGTTCCGGAGGTTCAGGGGCTAAAGGCACTGGACCGGGACACACTTCAAATTACGTTGGACCGGCCTTATGCTCCCTTCCTGCGAGTCCTTGCTCAGCAGTCTGCGTCCGTTGTCCCCAAGGAAGAGGTCCAGACAAGAAACTCCAATTTCGGCCGGAAACCAGTCGGGACAGGGGCGTATCGTTTACGGGAGTGGAGGCCCAAAGAAGAAATTGTCCTCGAAGCTAACCCGGACTATTACGAAGGCCTTCCCTATATTGAGGAAATCCGGATCATGACCGTTTCCCCACTGAATGCGCAGGAGAATTACCAGAACTTTATTAGGGGTCGAGTTGATATTGCTTTTGTCCCCGCCAGTCAGACGGCAGTAGCCCGAGCCAATCGGGATTGGGTCTTTCTGAGCCGCCCTATCCTGCGGTTCATGTATTTGGGCTTCAACCTGAAAGCCCCTCTGATCAAGGAATACCGCTTCCGAAGGGCGGTATGTCTCTCCATCAATCGCGCGGAACTGATTGGATCTGACCCGGATTATTCGGCCCTCTATAACCTGCTCCCCCTGTCTCTGCTCGGCTCCAGCCCCGAATCCTATAAAGATCCTTATGACCCCGGCCTGGCCCGCGAATCCTTGCGTCATTTGTCATCCTCCCAGAGACAGGACTTGGAGATAACCCTTTCGCATGCTGTTCATTCGCCACAGCGGGAGAGGCTTCTGGCGGGATTGGTAGAGAACTTGAAGGCAGTCGGGATTAGTGTGGACCTCAAGATTGAACCGACTCTGGACGCCCTGCTAGCGCGGATCTATTCCGGGCAGACCCAGATGTTCGTGTTGGGGGAAGTGTTTGACTTCCCTGATCCGGGAGCGCTGCTCAATCGCTTGTTTCACTCCAAGAGCCAGGGAAATCCTTTCAACTACAGGAACGCTGAGATGGACCGAAGGCTGGAGGAGGCGCTGACAATTCTGGACGAGACGCAAAGAGCGCAGATCTACTACCAGGTTGAACGCCGGATCTTGGACGATTGTGTGATCGCTCCGCTATTCCAGATCAGGTACTCCCTGGTGGCCCGGCGCAGCCTTCGGGGGATTGAAGTGGGGCCCCTGGGGTTTCAGTATCTTCCCCTTCGTAGGATCTCATTTGTTCCCGAAGTGAACCGCTGATCCCAGGCGAATTTTTTCCGCTTGTCCAAAATGACGTTTCACTTCCTGGAGAGCCGGAAAGGCCGGAATGGCGCCGGCTCGCCTGCAAGTTAAAGAACCCACCAGCGTCGCCAGTCGGGCGATTTCCTGCAACTCCAATTCATCCAAGTCGGAACCTTGCTTTTGAAGTAACCCACAAATCAGGCCTGCCATGAATCCATCCCCGGCACCGGTAGTGTCCACCACCTTGACAGGCAGGGCCTTTACATGGACTACCGCCCGCGGGCAGGCCACCAGGGCCCCCTCCCTACCCCGAGTTATTGCCACAAATTGGATCTCCTGCTTCCAGAGTCGCTCCAAACCCGACGCGAAGGAACGACCGGCAAAGAGGAAGTCCCATTCAGAATCGCTGAGTTTCAGAATGTGACAATGCTTCATCGCCTCGAGGATCTCCTGCTTCGCCAGTCTCAAACTGGGCCAGAGGGGTGGGCGGAGGTTCGGATCAAAGCTGACCATCAGTCCGTTCCGTTGCGCCAGTTCCAGTGCTTTCAGGGTTGCGGCACGACTGGGATTCTGAATCAGGGAGATGGAGCCAAAATGAAAGGCTCGTGCTCCTTTGAAATAGTCTGCCCTAAGGTCCCTGGCCTCGAGCAGAACGTCCGCGCCCGGATTCCCGTAAAAAACGAATCGTTGCCGGTCATCCGTGTCATTGGTTACAAACGCCAGGCGCGTCAGGGAGTGTCGAGTCCGTCCAAGCAGAGTCACATCGACTCCGTGACGGACCAGGACATCGCGCAACAGGCGCCCGAAAGGGTCATCCCCAACCTTCCCCACGAACCCCGACCTCAATCCCAGACGGCGAGCCGCCACTGCCACATTAGCAGGCGCACCACCTGGGGCCAACGAGATGGTCTTCGCCCGGGCAATGGGAGTACCAGCCCGAGACGGCACGAAATCAACCAGCAGTTCTCCCAAGCAAATCAGGTCCAGCGAATGCGACATAAGAAACCCCTTTCATTGCAGTCTCTCCAACTCGTCTTCCACCGCCTTCATGAGAGGCCCCAGGGTAACAGGTCCAAAATCGAATTGTAAATTGGCACAGCGAAATGATAAGTGAATTTCAGGATCTTTTGAAATACTTACCTTAGATTCTTACGTCTTTAATCATAAACAAAAACAGTTCAACAAAACTCAGGCGGCCTCCAGGAGCTGAATGATATGGCGGATGGAAGCGTCGGCTTTGTGATAGGCGGTTTCAAGCTTACTCTTCGGTCGGAGTTGCGTGTCCGGCTGGTGATGAAAAAGGCTATGGGCCAAGGGGCCGCACAGTTGCTTGTGGAACAGTACGAAGAGCACTGCGACTTTGGTGCCTTTGGCAGTGAGCCGATAGGCGTAACGGTTGCCGTCACGCTCGATCAGGCCGTGGGCTTTCATTTTGCGAAGATCGTAGCGCAGCTGGTTGAGGGCGTAACGCTTGTCGGAGAGGCCATAGGCCGTGAGGAGGGCCTGATGAATCTGCTGGGCGTGCCAGCTAGCGAGCCGGGTGGCGCCGTCGAGGAGGATTTCCATGAGGCGGATCATGCGCGTGTCATGGATTTTGATTCCTGGAAACTGGGCCGTTCCAACGGTGATGGGCAGGGCCAGCCGCTGGAGGAGCGGAAACTCGACAGGCACGTTTAAGGACTGAGCCTGGAAGGCGGCAAAGCGGTCGGTCACCGCCAGGAACTTCTCGCGCACGGCCGCCAAGTGGTCCAGGCCCTTCTTCAGGCCGAAGTCCGCCAGATGGTTCGAGCAAACCTCCTGGCGCAGAAAGGTGGAGAACTTTTCGTACTGTTTGACAAAGGCGTGTTTCCAGTAGGCGCGGAAGACATGATGGCCATGCTCGATCTGTTCCAGGGTGGTGTGGAGCTTGCCCTTCAGCTTTTTAGTCAGGCGGCGGCCGAAGATCTCCGAGATCTGGTGGGCCGCCAGACGCCAGAGTCCGATCTCGCAACTGCGCTCGAAGATGCGGTGAATGGGGAAGTGGCGCTTCAAGATGAAGTCCCGGCAGTACTCGATTTGTGCGACCGCATAGAAGCGGCGCAGGTTCATCTGTCGGCGTTCCTTGGCGGAGAACTTCGGCCCCAACAGGAAGGTCCAGTAGTCGAGC
>JBGPHY010000134.1:0-10911 GCA_041484625.1 Terriglobia bacterium
CCTGATTGACGATGTATTTCTTCACCGCATCCCTGACCGTTGCGCTCACGATGAATGCCGCATATCCCTCTTGCCAGGCAAAAGGGCGAAGGCCCACGTGTTCGTGGACCCAAATGGATGAAGCTTTCTTGAGTTCCCGCATGACATCCGCCAGGCAATGAGTCGCTTTGAGACCCACGAGCAAATGCACGTGGTCGGCGACGCCCCCAATGATTTCCGGGAATCCATTTAGCCCGCGCAGAGTCCCCCGAGGTAGTCGTGTAGACGATCCCGCCATTCAAGTGCGATTGACGGGACACGATCCTTGGTGCCAAACACAAGATGACAATGTAGGCTGAGGTATGTCGATGGCATATCGGTCAGACTCGCTGCCACCCCTCCAGGGTGGGTTGTGCTCCTCGTTCGATAACCGGTGGTGTCGCTGCGCTCGACCACCGGCTAATGGCTAGGAACCCTCCGGGTTCTCGCTATGTGGCAGGAGCTTTTTTCTTGAAGCCGATCGCGATTGGGGGCATTAACCAGGGTCATTCATTAACCAGAAAATTGCCTCTCAACCTAATATCTTCACTGGAACTTCCCACCATCACCTCAAATGTCCCCGGCTCCACTTTCCATTCCAGGTTGCGATCCAGGAAGCAAAGGTCTTCGGGGCCGAGTTGGAATTCCACCGTTTGGTCTTCGCCGGGTTTAAGAGAAATCTTGTGAAAGCCCTTGAGTTCCTTGACTGGACGGGTCACCGAGGAGAGTTCATCTCGCAGGTAGAGCTGGACCACTTCCTCTCCCTGGCGCGTCCCGGTATTCTTCACGTTGAGGCTGACGCGGACATCCGCGTCCGGGGCGATGGCCTGAGGCGAAACCTGAAGGTTGGTGTATTCAAAGTGAGTGTAGCTCAGGCCGAATCCGAACTCAAAAAGAGGAGTTGCGGGCATGTCCACATAACCTGCATGTTTTATCCAGTAGGCTTTGGAGGGTTTGTAATTATAGTAAGCCGGCAATTGACCCACATGGCGAGGAACAGTGATCGGCAAGCGCCCGCTGGGGTTGACGTCGCCGAAAAGGATGTCGGCTACGGCCAGGCCTCCCTGCTCTCCACAGTTCCACGCCTCGAGGATGGCTGGGACGTGTTCCGCTACCCAGCGGACCGAGAGCGGTCGTCCGTTGATAAGGACCACAACAGTGGGGGTTCCGGTATCATGAACAGCCTTCACAAGCTCTTCCTGCATTCCCGTCAAATCCAGACTAGCCACGTCCTTCCCTTCTCCATCCGTTCCATCGGGGAGGCGTCGTTCGTTCTCTCCCACCACGACAATCGCCACCTCTGCTTCCCGGGCGGTCTTCTGGGCGGCCGAGATCTCGTTCAGTGCCGTACCTACCACGTTGCAGCCCTTGACATAAGTAACCTTGGTGGCAGGCGGCACTTTTCGCCGGATTCCTTCGTAGACGGTCACCACCTCCTGCAGGATGTTGTGAGCAATGTAATCCCCCAACTGGTTCCGCGGCTGATTGGCATTGGGACCGATCACGGCAATTGACTTCAGGTTCCGGTTCAAAGGCAGGAGTTGCCTGGCGTTCTTCAGTAACACGATCCCTTCCCGGGCTGTCCGCAGAGCCAAATCGCGGTGGGTCTCCGCATGACTGATCCGGGTCGCACGGTCGACCTCCACATAGGGACTCTCAAACAAACCCAGCCGAAACTTCTGCCGGAGAATGCGGCGGACAGAACGGTCAATTAACTCCCGGGCCACCCGGCCTTCCTCAACGTTTTGGATCAGCAGATTCATGTAGCCCGGTTCAAAGGAGATACCCACATCCAATCCAGCCTCCAGCGCCCAGGCACCCGCTTCCTTTTGTGACGGTACGAGATGTTCGTATTCCAGGGTTCCGATACCTCCGCCCTCACCAAGGACAAGGCCCTGGAAACCCAACTCGTCGCGGAGAATCTTGGTTAGGATCTGGTGAGAGCTATGGACGGGCACGCCGTCGACGGCAGGGTAGGTGGCCATTACCCCCAAGGCCCCAGCTTTCTTGATGCCAGCCACCCAGGGGGGGAGGAACACCTCTCTCAGCATCCGCTCCGATATATCCATAGCACCTCGCTCTAGACCGCTGACTGGCTGGCTTTGGCCCGGGTAGTGGCAAAGGCCGGCCACCACTTTGTCGGGAGCTGAAATGCCATCACCCTGCGCCCCGTGAACAATAGCTTCGGCAATTCGCGAACACAAGAACGGGTCTTCACTGAATCCTTCCTCGTTGCGTCCCAGGCGCGGGTCCCGGTTGGGCTCCACGACCAGTGTGAAAAGCTGGTGGATGCCCACGGCCCGGGCCTCGCGGGCCGCCACCGTGTAGATGTCGCGGACCAGATCCATGTTCCAGGTGCTCCCGATTCCCAGGCCCTCAGGAAAAATAGTACCTCCTGTGGCCATCAGTCCGTGGGTACCTTCTTCAGTCTGGAGGAGAGGGATCTTGAGGCGAGTCTTCTCCAGGGCGATCTTCTGCAATTCATTGAAGAAGGTCGCCTGCTGCTGAGCCCCCTGGCGGAGAATCTCGTTGGCCATGGTGAAGAACCCGCCAGCCGGCCCGATCCCCGGAACATAAGTTCCCTCAGCAAATCTCCGGCAGCCGTCGAACTTCTGCGATGCTTCTTTGCCTAGACCGCTTTCGTAAACACAAGGCATGTTCAGTTGCCCGATTTTCTCAGAGAGAGTCATCCGGACAAGCAGATCCTCCACCCGTTTCTCCATGGGCTGTCCGGGGTCCAGGTAAATGGAATTCTCGCTGGCCGTTGGCACCGGAGTGACGGGAATCCAGAAAAACAGTAACGCTGCACATGAAAAGACAGCGAAGAGGCATCTCGTGGTCAACATACAATTCCCCCGTAACGAAGGTAAGATGGTCGATGGATTTTATTTTGCCAGGATCAAACCCTGTCCCGCGGTCATCCTGGCGGGGAGAAATCTGAGACCCCCGGCCGGGACTGAAGTCATTCATGCGATGTGGCACGCCTTTCGGCGCATTGAGGGGCAACCTATTCGGGCGGCAGCTCAAACGAAATCAGGTTTTGGCGAAAGCCTTTTGTCTTGATGGCCCCGTAAATCACACCTGCCCCCAGCCAGATGCTCCCCATCACTTTCGCAGGCCAGCGCAAGCTCAAAAAAATGTAAAGACAGATGAAAAAACCCAGCAGGGGAACAATGAAATTGATCCATTTCCGTTCGTCGGCGCGCACCCAGTAACGCACGAAGGCGGCCAGGTTGACGCCCATGAAGGCAATGAAAGCTCCGAAGTTCAGGAGTTCCGCCCCCAGTTGGTAGCTGAGAAGGAACCCTCCCACCAACGCCAGTCCCCCGACGAACAAAACGTTGTTACGGGGAATGCTGTGCTTGGGCTCAATGACTCCGAAAAAGGATTTGGGAATCGCGTTATCGCGTCCCATTCCGTAAAGCAACCGGGCCGCCGCCAGTTGAGTCCCGCTGCCTGAGCCGATGGTAGCCACCAAGAGGGTGAAGTTCACCACCTGGAGCATGATGATGCCGCCAGCTTTTCCAGCGACATGGACGAAGGCGGTGTCGATGTCCGGAAACCCTGTCCAGTCGCCCCACACCAATTGGGCCGCGTAGACTTCCAGCGAAGCCAGCACGCCCGTAATGAGGCAGGTTAAAACCGTGGCCAGCATGATGTTTCGACGGGGATTCTGGACTTCTTCAGAAAGGGTGGAAATGCCGTCGAAACCAATGTAGGTGAGAGAGGCAATGGACGTGCCTGTCAAGACGAGTCCCAACGAGAAAGTCTCGGGGTTATAAAAAGGTTTCAAAAGTGCCGCTTTGCCGAGAACTGGACCGGCAGACAGGTATCGGGCGACGGACACAAAGAAGAACACAATCACCACTCCCATCCCTGCAGCCAACCACTCATTGGTGCGGGCGGTGGCCCGGATCCCGCGCAGGTTCAGCGACGTGAACAGCAGGGCCCAGAAGAAAACCCACACTGTATAAGGGACTTCCGGCAGGATATTCCCGGCGGCCTTGCTGCACCAGATGGTACAGATCATCGGGTTGAGCATGTAATCCATCGCCATGCTCCAGCCGGTGACATAGCCGAGGGCGGGGTGGAGCTCTCGACCGACGTAGGTGAAGGCTGAGCCCGCGCTGGGATAGGCCCGGGCCATCCGGCCGTAGCTGATGGCCGTAAACAGCATGGCTACCATGGCAATGAGGATGGTTGTAATCACATGGCCTCTGGCTTCCTGGCTCACCACCCCGAACAGCGGCATGGGCGCCGTCGGCTGAATCAGGATGATCCCGTAAAAAACCAGATCCCAGAGGCTGAGAGCTCGTTTCAGACGAGGGCCGGCTGATGCAGTTGCAGCCGGAAGGGGGCTATTTGAGCTCATGAGTCAGGACCTTTTCGAATGCCTGGATGATCTCCGCTTCATCTGTTTCAGTCAGGCAGGATGGGATGGGCAACAGAATGCTGCGTTCAAACAGACCATCGGCAATAGGACATGAGCCCTTTTGGTATTGCGGGGCAGGCGCGGAATCCCCTCGCAGGTTCCACGGAAACCCTGATCCGTCAACAGATCGTTGTTGGACCAGGCTGACGATGTTGTAATAGAGATGCAGACCCCAGTCAGTCATCACTACATTGGAAACACCTTGGGGATAGGTGACAATCCCTTCCGCCCTGAGCGCCTGGTTTACCCTGCGAGCGCAGGCTGGATCCGGGTAGGTTGTGATCAGGAAGCAGCCCGTATCGCCCTCAGAGTCCTGAATAATTCTTAGCTGAACCTGCGGGAACGGTTTTAGGGCTTGCCGGATTCGGTACTTGCTCTGCCGCATGGCACCAATGATCCTGGGCAGTTTCTTGAGCTGGACCCGCAGAACTGCGGCACGCAATTCATCCATCCGGTATCCCTTGCCCCAAAGGCAAAGCTCGGGGACATCGAATATGAGCCGGCCATTCTCATCCCGAGCGTATCCCAGATCGTGGCAGGCAAAGGCCCGTTGGTGCAAGCGGGGATCGTTGGTGACCACGGCTCCCCCTTCCCCGGAAGTCATATTCTTGTTCATCTGGAAGCTGAAGATCCCCAGATCACCAAAGGTTCCCACTCTCTGTCCCTGAATGCTCCCCCCCAAACACTGCGCGCAGTCCTCCAGCAGGAACAATCCTCGGCGTTTCGCGATTTCGCGAATGGCCAGAATGTTGCACGGGGCTCCGCTCATGTGCACAGCGATAATTCCCCGTGTCTTAGAGCTGATTGCCTTCTCGAGAGCTTCCGGATTCAAACCGAAAGTCTGATCAATATCGCCCAGCACGGGGATAGCTCCCTGGTTTACAACCGCCGCGGCCACGGCCACCCAAAGGTAAGCGGGAATGATCACCTCCTGCCCGGGTCCCACCCCCAGTGCGGCCAGAGCTACATGGAGAGCTCCCGTGCCGCTACTGACGGCAACGACATGCCGGGCTCCCATGAAACGACCAAACTCGGCTTCAAAGGACTCTACTTCCTTCTGCAGATCCACCCCGTAATACCTAAATAGAGAACGGGACCTCAAGACGCGAGCTGCAGCCTGGACCTCTTCCTCGTCCATGTGATGCACACCCGGGAACTCCAATGGCAAAGGCCTGGTTCGCACCGGCATGCGTTCTTCAATTTCAGGTTTATCTACCGGCATTTGACTCCTCCTTGCTGAATCCTCATGGGATGGTTTGCGGGATGTTGACTATTTTTCCGGGTTTTCGACCAGTCTCTCTAACATTTCATAAACCTTTACTATGGCGTGGTCAACCATTCTTTCACCGGCGCCAGCTTCGATCCAAGTGACCGCGTCAGCCGCCCCGTAGCCACCTTCCGAGGCAGCCTGAATTGTTGGGAAGTAACCGTAGTATCCGTTGGCATAACCCAGGAAAAAGGAGTCACGGACGGGACAACGGTTGCGCCAATCCACCTGGAAATCTACGAAAGGTTCCCCAGGCATGCTCATGAGAGCGATTTGCCGATTGATCAGGACCGTGGTGACAGGAAGCTGATATTCCGTTTTGATGCTCGCTGCAAAAGTCTCGTAGGCTTTGGGTCCGAGGAGCGCCAGGATCGATTCCCGGAATTTTGCGGGATCCCATCGCAACCTGAAAGGAAGGCGATCTTCACGGACAGCGAGAGAAGCTTTTCCATCACTCTGTGGGGCGATTGAGGAGGCCACACGAGCGGCTTCCTTCCCCAAGAGTTCACCGGTCCATTGACACCACTTCACGGGATCTTCTTCTTCGGCGGTAGAGGCGTAATACGGGTTGATGTCCCCGCAAGCCCCTTGCAGAAAGAAGCAGAGAGCCTGTTGCGGCCCGGCCTTTTCCACCGTCCGGCACACGACGCCGGGAAAATCCGCAGAAAAGCGCAAATTCGAGGCCCCAAATATGACGGCATGACAAGCGTAATTCACAAGAATGGCCAGAGGCTTGCCGTCCTTGGTGTCAAGGCGCAGGACCGAGACTGTCGGATCGATGGGCGAGGTTGGCTGTCTGGTCTTGTTATCCCAAAGCATGGTGACCGTGCCGTCCGGGTTAACCCGACGCCTGTTGTAACCGATGTAGACACTTCCGTAACCGCTGCCTATCCGGGCTTCTACCAGGGTCTTTGTAGCTTGGTCGACGGCTCGACCGATTTTCTCCAGTGCCTCTATTTCCCAGACAAGAACCGCCGAAGAGTATTCATCTTGAATAACTGGACCAGCATAGATGTGAAAAACCGCAACCAGCAGGTGAGAAATCCTGCTGGCCTTTTGGGTGGAGTCTTTCAGGCGATCCAGGGAGGCAGGTCCAAAGGTCCGTCCCAGATCAAGCGTCACCAGGGCCAGCCGCTCATTGCCGGCCTCCAGCACCAACACCCGCGCATAAAGCGGATCGAGGACTCCAGTTGCTCCGCTCTGGCGGTCGAAATATCCCCACATGGGAGTGCCTGGCGGAGGAGTGATCTCTACTCGCGCAACGCCAGCCTTGATTCCCTGGGCCCCGACAGAAATTGCATTCAGCCAATGAAGCAACAGAACAACGAAGGTAGTACGTCCAAGAGTCATAGGCATTCCTCTCCGCGTCCCAGGTCAGGGGACAACCATGTTCTCTCCGAGAGAATGTGAAAGAGCTGTTGTGCGGAGGACACAACTTCATTTCCCGTTTCCGCAAACACCGAAGAGACAAATTGATCCGGAATCCTATCACCTCAGTAGACCTTTGGAAACACAAATGGAGCACTGCCGGTGCTGTGGAAAAAACTGTGGAAAAGCGGTGCAGGGCCCAGGCAATCGGCAAAGGAATCGCCAGGGAAGTTTTCAGTATACGTTCGAAATGGACATAATCTACAGCAGACCATAGAGATGCCCTGACAAACACCTGAACTCCCGGGCGGCTCTCCCAGATGTGGCAACATTCGGGAAGAGTTGGATTTCAACAGATGGACAATCAGCAGGCCAAGCATACCAGCCAGTTAGAGGTGCTTTTTCAACCAGTCATTGGATTGCTGGTACCACTTGAATCTTCTCTCCTCCTTCTTGAACTGGGGAGAATGCTGGTTGCGCATATCGAAGTTGGAGGAGATCATGAATCGGGCGTGCAACATCTCATGGAAGAGGATATAAGACACAACGTACTCTGGAATGTCAGGTTGGTCAAAAACCCGGCTGATGGTAATGGATTGGTGAGACGGATCGAAGTGACCGAGAATGCGGCGGCTCTTCCTGTAGCTCCAACCCACGTCGCCAGGCGCCAAAACAGAGTCAAAGTACTGCTCGTTGAGGCGGGCAAAAAGGGCCGTCAGATCGTAATATTGGCCTTTCGGGTCCAGTAGTTGTTTTCTGCCGCGCTTCCGGCGCGCGAGCAAGGCCTTGCGCTTTACCTCCTCGGAATTGACATAAGCACGATAAGAGGTGGTGATGCCAGGATGAATCCGACGACGGAACAACTTGGAAAGAAGAATGATCGAGAGTACCTTGACTACTGGCTCTGGCGCGGTCTCGAGAAGGTCGCTCAGTCGAACGTATAGGCTATCATCCCTCATGCGAATCGTGTGATTGATCCCTACGAATGGATAGAACTCCACATGAACCACGGGGCATACTCGTCCCAGCTTCAGTTCCCTATAGGTCTCTGTGAAAATCTCACTGATGTCGGCTACAGAGAGGGAGGGGTTGTCGAATAGCGAGAGCTGTTTCATGGCGAGGAGGACTTGGATTTCTTCGATTCCTTCATTGCTTCAATCTGCCTGTTCAACTCATCGATATTGCTCCGGACGTCTCCGAACAGGTCTCGAAGCGCATCTCTGGCGTCGTCGAAAACCTCTTTCTCGGGGCGATCCACTTTGTCCTGGATTTCAACCAGCCATTTTTGATGTTCCTCGAGAGATTCCCCCAGACTTTTGAGGGCTTTCAGATAAGGTTTGGGTTCCAATAGCCGAACCGTGGAAAAGTCGTCCACATTCGTGCTGATCTCATCCAAACACTTCAGGTAGCCAGCCATCCAGGCTTTGAAGGATTTGGGAGCCTGTGTATCCGGAGGGGCCTCTTTCTTTTCATCGGAGACCGGCCCCTTCTTCTTCACAGGCGACTTTTCTTTGGCATCCTTCCCCAGGTAAGGCGTCCCCGTCTTTACTGACCGGGCGTGTTCGAAGCGAGCATTCAGGAACTGGGTGAGAAGCCGGATCCGTTCGGGAGGTTCCTTGCCTTCCTCGGTCCGGAGCTGCTCAATTTCTTTATCAGTCAGGTAGTCATCCTCCTGGGCAAGGAAGAATTGTGCCGGAATCACAGAGAGAGATGCCAAAACCAGGCAACTCGCGTTGAGAACTGAGAAGAGTTTCTTTCTCATCGGGTCCTTTTGGGTTCGGACGGTCTCTGCTCTTGAGGCTGGCGCAGGTTCTCGGGACCGAAAATAGCCAGCAACATCTCCTGCTGGGCGATTCTGGCTGTTTCTTTGGCCTTCTCGATGGCCTGCTGTTGATCATAGGGAATATTATCCTCCAGATCATTCAGCTTACGCAGCTGGTGATGGAGGGCAATCTCAAACTCCCTGAACCCCGCCGGGTTTTTCTGGGCATTGCGCTGGGAGGTCTTCAGCACTGTCACCGCTTGGCGGACCACGTCGACATAACGCAAAAGGAACCGATCCGCCTCCTCCAGGTTCCCTTTTTTGGCCCGTTGGGTAGCTTCTTTCAGATCGATGTCTGACATCTTGATGAGGACTTTTGTTTTGCCAACGGGATTTGTCTCCTGCTTCAGTTTGACTTGCAGCTTCTGGTATTCGGCCGCTAAGTCATCGCCCGCGTGGCATTCCGTCCCCGAGAACAAGCTCAGGACGATCGTAAGGAAATAATAGCGGTAAGCTTTCATCCCGAATAGCCGAATCTGCGAAAGAGAGTCGCCCGCATAGTTCAAAGATTATCGCGTTTTGTTTTTCTTTGCCAAGACCTTCAACCGCTCCCGTGCCTGGAATTCCAATTTGTCTGAATGCCCGTGCCCGACTTCCAGGAACTTCTGATAATTGGCCATGGCATGGGGGTAATCAGTCAGTTTATCGTAGGCAATCGCGAGGTAAAAGTAAGTGCCGGCCACTTCCGGACGGTATTGGGTGAAGCGAGTCAAGGCAGCGATGGCTTCGCGATAGTTCTCCTGGAGAATGAGGGCCGATCCCAGATTGCTGTAAGCTTCTGCATAATCCGGCTTGAGGTCCAGGACGCGCTGGAATTCCCGGCGGGCCGAGTCCAGGTCACGTTTATGAAGGTAAAGGGTCCCCAGCCGGAAATGCAGATCCGGGTTGGTCGAGACGGCAGCCAGTTCATTCAACCGGAGGATGGCCTCATCGGTGCGTCCCAATTCCTGGTACACCCCCGCCAGGGAATAGTTAAGGTCCTGTTTGCGAAAAGGGTCCGTCTGAAGTTGGATGGCCTTCTCGAAAGCCTGGGCGGCGGAGGCGAAATCTTTCCGTTCGGCCAGAAGTTTGTCGAGGGATTCATGGACGGCTGGATTGCGCGGTTGCGTGACAGCCAGTTCCTGTAAGAATTTCAATGCTTTATCGAACTGGCGGGACTCGAGATAAAGATCGGCGATATCGAGATCCACGTTTTCCGTGTCGCTCTGAAACTGGCGGGCTTCGAGGAAAAATCCCTCAGCCTTCGAGTAATCCTTCTTCTTGAGATAGAGCGACCCCAGGGCTGCGCATGCATCGAATTTCTGGATTCGTGTATCGGCCAATTGCAGGGCAGAAAGCAAGTTCTGTTCCGCTTGGGCGGGTTTCTCCAGCAAGAGCTGTGCCTTGGCAGTATAAAATGTGGCCTGGAAGCTCTTCGGATTCAGCTCGTGGGCCCGTTCCAAATGGAACAAGGCCCGTGCCCAGTCCTTCTCGCTTATCAGGAGTATGCCAAGGTTGAGCTCTGCCTCCCAGAGATTCGGATTGATTCTCAAGGCCTCCAAATAGGATTGCACTGCTTCCAGGTTTCTCTCCAGGTGAGTTTGGGCCAGCGCAATTCCGAAATAGGCCGCTTCGTTTTGTGGCACTTCCTGAAGTTCCAGCCGGTACTCCTTGATGGCTTCTTCGTACTGATGATCTCGGGCCAGCGCCTCGGCCTTTTCGTAATGGGACTGGGCATTCGATGCGTCTGTTGGCCATTGCTGGCCTTCCTGCGGTTCGCTTGGAAGTGCACCGGCCAGTAGCAGAGAGGGGAGCAGTATGGCAGCCATTCGCAGAACTCCCTTTTTCAGAGTCACGACACGGCCCATCAAAATGAGCATTTCGTTAGAGTACCCATTGTCTCATACCTAGGGGGTCAGTAGTTGCTGACGAGCACCTCTTTCAAGTACCGGCCAGTGTGGCTTTCCTGAATCTCGGTGATTCGCTCCGGAGAACCGCAGGCGACCACTGTTCCGCCCCGGTTGC
>JBGPHY010000135.1:0-10886 GCA_041484625.1 Terriglobia bacterium
ACTGATCTGCCGGCTGGCCTGCGGGTGCGCGATTGTCACCATCGTCCCGATATCCGCAATGAGGTAATCGATCCCGGTGATCGACAGAGGAACCCTGGACATCTGGTCTTTGAGGCGGGCTCGCTGAAATGAATCTTCGCTTTTGATGTTCTCTGTAATAAATTTCACCTGGGGCAGGGCGGAGGAAAGCCGCTCCAGCAGGCTCAAACGATGGCAGATCTCATGGTGGGAGATCACAACACTCCCCACGCCTTCCTTCTCGATGAAACGCAGGATGGCATCGACTGCCGCGAAGGCATCGGAGCTCAAAATAATCTCGCCGCTGACTCGCTCAAACTCCTTACGGAACCTGTCAACCAGGGATCCCGGCTCGGCGGAGGACGCAAACAGGTTTCGGATGTTAAGTTGCGCACCTGGCGGAACAGAGTGTGACAGGTGGGTGGGCGTGGCCAGAGCCAGGCGGACCATTCGGAGGATTTGAGAGCGCGAGTCGTTCAATTCGAATCCTCCTTCTCCAGTTCCTTCCAGATCTGTTTGAACGTTTTTTCGGCCAGATTGGGGAAATCCCGGGTTTCCGTCCACCCCGGGACCCGCAAGGGTTTCGCACGTTTTCCAGTCATTGCCCGGGCTGCTCGGAGCAGCCTGGATCCGGCGCGATAAATGAAATCGTCTTTCATCCCCAGCAGGAAGACCTTCATCAAGAGGCCTTGTTGCCAGGGAGCCCGTTCCTCGTCCACCACCTGCTTTCTCAACCACAACAGCAGGTGGTGAATATCAATCTTCACCGGACAGATGTCTGAACAAGCGCCGCACAGTGACGAGGCATACGGCAGCTCTTTGGCCTCCTCCAAGCCCTGGTAAAGGGGAGTGAGGACTGAACCAATCGGTCCTGAGTACACCGAACCATAAGTGTGACCGCCCACGCGCTGATAGACCGGACAGATGTTCAGGCAGGCCCCGCAGCGGATGCAGTAGAGGGACTCCCGCATCCGGGGATCGGCCAGAATCTTGCTTCGACCGTTGTCAAGGATCACGAGATGGAATTCCTCCGGGCCATCCAATTCCCCTGGACGACGCGGTGCGCTGATCATTGAGACATAACTGGTCTGCTTTTGGCCGGTGGAACTCATGGGCAGCAGCTTCAGAAAGACTGGCAGGTCGGTGAAGCGAGGGATGACCTTTTCCAGGCCCATGACCGCCACGTGCACCCTAGGCATGCCGGTGCTCAACCGGGCATTCCCCTCATTTTCAACCACCACAATAGTGCCGGTTTCAGCCACGGCGAAATTCACCCCTGAGATACCCATCTCGGCGACAAGAAACTTCTCCCGGAGCACCTTTCGTGCTGCCGCGCAGAGTTCTTCAGGAACGTTAGTGTAGGGAATTCCCAGCCTGTCAGCGAAGAGCCTTCCCACCTCATCACGCGTCTTGTGCAGGGCCGGGGCCGTGATATGGGACGGCATCTCGCGACTCAGTTGGACGATGTATTCGCCCAGGTCGGTTTCGACCACTTCGATGTTGGCGCGTTCCAGGACAGGAGCCAGGCCCATTTCTTCAGTGGTCATGGACTTGGACTTCACGATGGTCTTAACCTGAAACTGTTTGGCCAGTCGAAGAATGTAATCGGAAGCCTCACGTCCGTCGCTCGCCCAAAAAACTTTCCCGCCGTTGGTGATGACCTTTTCCTCCAACAGCTCCAAATAAGCATCGAGATGATCGATGGTTTCCTTCTTGATCCGATGCGCCTGGTTTCGCAGCTCTTCCCATTCAGGGACCTCGCGAATTACTTCCTGTCGCTTCAGCAGGGCATGGGAGGTGGCAAAGCGGTAAGCCTTGCGGAGCCCGGCATTGCCAAGGTTTTGTCTGGCATAGGTCTTGAACAACCGGGGCGTCAGGTTCATGAAGTGAGGTTGCCTCCCAGGAGTTCTGCCAGGTGAATCGTCTTGATGGGCAGGCCCATCCGGCTGAGACTGCCGGCAATTTGCATGAGGCAGCTCGAATCGTTCGCCACCAGGTACTCGGCGCCCGTCTTCACGATGGTGCTGATCTTGTCCTCGCACATGGCAGTGGAGATTTCGGGGAACTTCACGGAAAAGGTCCCGCCAAATCCACAGCAACTGTCGGAATGCTCCATCTCCACGAACTCGGCGTCCCGGACATGTCGGATCAACTGGCGCGGCGGTTCCTTGATTCTCAGCTCCCTCAGCAGGTGACACGCGTCATGGTAAGTCAACTTGAAGGGAAAGCGGACACCGAGGTCCACGACCCCCAGGACATTCACGAGGAAATCAGAGAATTCAAAAGTCCGCATTCTGACAGATTCCAAAGCCGCATGCAGACTCGGGTCCTGAACGATTTCCGGATAAAATACCTTGACCATGCTGGTGCAGGACCCCGAAGGGCAGACAATGTAGTCCGTGCCCCGGTTGAATACCATGAGAAACCGCTGAGCCAATTCCAACGTTTCCTCATGATAGCCCGTATTGAAAGCAGGCTGACCACAGCAGGTCTGCTCCATGGGATAGTCCACCGAAATCCCGAGTTTGCGGAGGATCCTCACCAGGCTGACGCCGACCTGCGGAAAAAACTGGTCCACCAGGCAGGGGATGAAAAGGGAGACTCGCATGGGTAGGTCTTCAGCAATACCTTTCTGGTAGTCGCACGAACATCTTCGGGCTTCAAGATCGACATGTTAACTATTATCATGCCGGGGGTGGAAATAACAAGGTAGATGGGGGGCGATCAAAAGTGATGGGTAAGACAACTATCGACCGCGGCACGTCCCGAAGGGACTTAGGACTTGGAAAACGCCAGTCCGGATAATAAGATTGTCGAGTAGAACAAACCCAATATGAATCGCTGAAGACGAAAACTGGAATATAGAGACGGGAATATAAAGAAAGGACGCACCATGGTACGTTTAGATGGGAAAGTCGCAATTGTGACCGGAGGCACGAAGGGAATCGGCAGAGCCACAGCTGAAGCCTTGCTGGAAGAAGGGGTACGAGTGGTTATCTGCTCACGCCGGGAAGCTGACGTCCAGGCCTTGGTGGAAGCGCTTCGCCCGACCGCTGGAGAAAAAATCAGCGGTTGGGCCTGCGACGTCCGGGATTACTCCCAGGTTGAGCGCCTCATGCAATTGGCTGCCGAGCGTTTCGGGGGACTCGACGTCCTGATTAATAACGCCGGCCTGGGAATTTTTGCCAGTGTAGCTGACCTGACGCCCGAACAATGGCGCCAGGTGATTGACACGAATCTCACCGGTGTTTTCTACTGTTGTCACGCTGCTATCCCCTATTTGCGGCGACGGGGCGGCGGTTACATCATCAACATCAGCAGCCTGGCCGGGAAGAATCCCTTCAAAGGAGGATCTGCCTATAACGCCTCCAAGTTCGGCCTGAACGGTTTCAGTGAAGCCATCATGCAGGATCTGCGCTATGACAACATCCGGGTGAGTTATGTGATGCCAGGAAGTGTCGACACTGCGTTCGGGGGACCGGGCGAAAAGGGCGATACATCATGGAGGTTAACGCCCCAGGATGTAGGCCAAGTGGTAATGGATTTGTTGCATCATGATCCTCGTTGTCTTCCCAGCTGCGTGGAGATGCGGCCCTCGAAACCGCCGCGTAAATAGGAGAACTCGTGTTTGATTTTAAACGAATCTAACCTATTGAACATTCTTCTGACTTAATGCATAGTATGGTCTACGTTTAGGGGAAGTGCCAGAACAGATCCGCATCCTTATCCTCATTCCAAGATTGCTTTTCGTCGTCGTGACTAAGCCGCAAATCCATTCAGTGGCCGGAGAAGCTTCTGCTATAATAGCGTTTTTTCGGCGGGGGAGAGGTGTGCTAAGGGGGAAGGGCTAATGGAATTGGACGACATTATTCTTTCAAGGGTTTCCTTGGAAGCGGCGGTGAAGCCGGAACAGGTCAGGTCAACGGTCGCTCTTTTGGCCGACCAGGCAACAGTCCCGTTTATCGCCAGGTACCGGAAGGAGGTCACAGGGAATCTCGACGAAGTTCAGATTCGCACGATCGCCGAACGGTTCGACTACTACACCGACCTCCTGGCCAGACGTGAGACAATCCTCAAGACGATCGAGGAACAGGGGAAACTCAGCGAGGACCTCAAACAAAAAATCCTGTCCTGCTATGAAAAGCATGAACTGGAAGACTTGTACCTTCCCTACAAGCCCAAGCGAAAGACCAAGGCAGCAGTAGCTGTCGCAAGAGGACTGGAACCTTTGGCCCGCTATCTCTGGGAGCAGTCGCCAAGTGAAAAAAGCATCGAGGATCTGGCCGACACATTTACCAGCGCTGAAAAAGAAGTGGCGACTCGGGAGGATGCCCTGGAGGGTGCTCTTCACATTATTGCCGAGTGGGTTGCCGAGAATCTGGAGTTCCGCCGGGGTCTTCGCGAATCGATGCTCCAAGAAGGGGTGGTCGTCTCCAAAGTGGTCAAGGGCCAGGAAGAACAAAAGACCAAGTTTGAGATGTACTACGACTTTCATGAACCGGTATCCAAAATCCCTTCTCATCGGATGTTGGCCATCCGTCGCGGAGTGAAAGAACAGGTCCTCACCTACACGATCGAGATTGACTCGGAGCGGGCCTCCCAACTGATCCAGAATCAAGTGATCCATGACCCGAATTCCCCCATCGCAGCGTTTTTGGAAAAGGCCGTGAAAGATGGATACGAGCGGCTGCTCTTCCCCAGCATTCAAGCTGAAGTGCGTTCGATTCTGAAGGAGCGGTCAGACGAGGAGGCCATTGAGGTTTTTGAAGCCAACCTGTCTAACCTGCTCTTGTCTCCGCCAGCCGGACTGCTCACAGTCATGGGCATCGATCCAGGCTACCGCACAGGCTGCAAAGTCGCAGTGGTGGATGAGACGGGGAAGTTCCTGGAACAGGCTACAATCTATCTCACCGAACCCAAACGAAACATTCCCGGTGTGGAGTGGACACTTTACCGCCTGACCCAGAAACACAAGATCAAAGCTGTTGCCATCGGGAACGGAACTGCCTCCAGGGAAACGGACACCTTCGTCAAGGAGTTCCTGCGCAAGTACCAGGCCGGGGAGCCTTTTGCTCCGCCGCCGAAGCCGGAAAAAAAGGTTCAGGCACCGATCCCTGCTCCAGCCCAGGCTCTTGCGACGGTGCCCTTCGGTCCAGGCCAGAGTCCAGGAACCGCCGGCGAAGCTACAGCAGAAAGCGCTCAGGTAGAAGGGCAGGGAAGCAGTGAAATACCTGAACAAGTTCAGGAAGCTCCGGTGGAACCACCGGTAGTTCCGCCTCCGCCTGTCGAAGAGACTGCTCTTGCCCATCTTTCCGAACCGGCTGCGCTGTCGGCATTGTCTGCGCCTGTCCCGGTGGCAGCCTTAGCCGAGCAAAACGAGATGGTACATGGTGAACCCGCTCCCGCGTTGTCGGCCGAGCCGGAGAACAAGCACGAGGTGACTGAGCTGAACGGGGAATCCCTGTTCCCAGCCAGCGAGTGGGCGGCCGGCCTTGCGGAGGCGGTTTTGCCTCTTCCCCCGCGGGTCCCTGAAGAGCGTCATCAGGTCTTCTCGATTACAGTGAATGAATCCGGTGCTTCGGTCTATTCCGCTTCGGAAGGAGCGCGCCGGGAATTTCCGAGGTTAGATGTCACGGTTCGTGGTGCCATCTCCATTGCCCGTCGGCTGCAGGACCCTCTCGCTGAACTGGTTAAGATCCATTCCAAATCCATTGGAGTGGGTCAGTACCAGCACGACGTCGATCAGAGGCGTCTGAAACAGGGGTTGGAGGCGACCGTTGAGTCTGCGGTGAACCATGTGGGAGTGGACCTGAATACCGCCTCCTATGAGCTGCTTCAGTATGTCTCGGGACTGAACAAAGGTATGGCGCGCAATATCGTGGAGCATCGGAACATCCACGGAAAATTCAATTCCAGGACCCAGCTCCTGCAGGTCCCCCAATTCGGAGAGAAAGCCTTTGAGCAGGCCGCCGGTTTTTTAAAAATCAAGGCAGGGGAGAACCCGCTGGATGGTACAGCCGTTCATCCGGAATGTTACCCCGTGGTCGAGAAGATTGCCCAATTCTTCGGGGTGACTGCGGCCGACCTCATCGGAAACCGCAGTCTCGTGGAAAATCTCGACGTGACGCAGTTCACCGAAGAGAAGGTGAGGCTTTACACCTTGCGGGATATCAAACAGGAGTTACTTAAGCCCGGACGCGATCCGCGTGATCAATTCGTCGTCCCCACTTTCCGCGACGATGTGAAAGAGGTGGCCGACCTCAAAGATGGCATGGTGCTGGAAGGGACCGTCACGAATGTGACGAACTTCGGAGCTTTCGTTGATATCGGAGTTCACCAGGATGGATTGGTCCATGTTTCGGAGCTCTCTAACCGGTTTGTGAAAGATCCCCGGGAGGCGGTGCATGTAGGTGAGATCGTTAAAGTCAAGGTTATTGGTGTAGATGTGGCGATGAAACGAATCTCCCTCTCCATGAAGGCCCTGCTGCCCAAGCCCAAACGGCAACAGCCGCACCGTGGCGAGCGGAAGGCCCGGAGAGTACCTCCGGTGCAGGTGCCGGTCGGCGCAACCAGGCCCGCACAGAATGAGAGACCTGAAAGGGCCAGCGAGAAGCCAAGGCCCGTCGTTGTAAAGAAACAGCCGCGGCCCGTGAATCCCAATCCCCCTAAGCCCAGGCAGAATCCCAAGGTGGAATCCAAATCCCAGCCTAGGAAAGAGCGGGCCCCGGTCGGGGTTAATCAAACAGACCCAGGGCCAGGGCAGAACCTCTCTTTCGCGGATAAGATCCGGATGTTGCAGGAAAAATTTGGCGGGATTCGATAGGGTCGATCCTCGGACCGGGGCAGGCGGGAGGGTGCACCTGTGGCTTCGGCATGGCTGGCTTCAGTGCTGACAGGGCTTGGGTTTTGGCAACGCCTCAAATCGAGCCAGGATTGAGTCCGGCTGTAGTGATGCAGATGTCATGGTTCCGGATTCCTTGCGTTGAGGATCTTCTGCCGGTTTTGGGATCTCATGAGGCTTCCTTCCCTTCTCCTCCGCTTCACTGTACTCTTTGGGATAATTTTCCTCTGCAGTTTCCTTTTAAACCGAATGTTTTCTGGGCTTTCGACTGCGGCCGAAGGCGAGAACCCCCTGCTATTTTATGCTTCCTTCGACCGCAATGCTCTGGCCGAGCAAGCTTTTGGTGATGAAACCCCCCTGGTCAACCAGAACCTTAAGATTCTTCGAGAAGGCCGGAAGGGTGGAGCGTTGATACTGGACTCAGATTCGATCCTCTCTTATGATGCTCCGGGAAATCTCTATGCCGAGCGCGGCACCGTCACCTTCTGGTGGAAGCTTGATGACCCTCTGGACGAGGTGCCTTTTTCTATCGTTCGGATCAGCCTGGCCCAGCCTTCGACTCCCGATTCCACCTTTGGCGAGCTTCAGTGGAGTGGGGAAAGACTTCGTCTGTGGTTCCGCGACCGCGATTCTGTTGTGCATTCTCTGACTGCCGACGAGAAAGGGAAGGTGACCGCGGGGCGATGGTATCACCTGGCGTTCACTTGGGACGAACTGGACGGTCTGCGCCTTTACCTCGATGGCCGGATGGTGAGTCGCAAAACGGGAGAACTCCACCTGGCCTCCAGCCTCGACCAAATTGGCTTCCACCTGCGGTCTCTCGCTCCGAGTAAGATTGAGGGTAACGGTCGTAAGGCCTACCTGGACGAGTTGAGACTCTATTCCATTGCGTTGGCTGAGAAGTCGATCGAAGACCTGGCTCAGCAAGGAGGAGGACGTGCCGGCCAGATGCCGCCGGTTTCGGAAACCAGCCCGGAGCTTTGGAATTCTCACTGGAAAGCCCGGTTCGGTTGGCACACTCCCGAACAGATTCCTCCAGTTGTTACCTCAGCCGTGGTTCACAAGATCTCCTTCCTCGAAGGGACGGACTCCCGGAAACTCGATATCTCCAGCTTCGACGGTAAACCCGAAACTTACTGGCCATCGGAGTACCCCGGCTATGCGGAGTCCGGAAAATCGCTAACGCTCAACCTGGCAGAAGAGCCCTTCAACTGGCTTCTCCTGGAAGGGAACTTTGTCGGCAGAATCAATCAGGGCAATGATCTCCGCAAGGTACTCCTCGAGCGGAGCGAATCTTCCGGCACTGCCGGTTACCTCGCCCTGAAAGTCCCGGTGACTGGCGGTCAACTACAGGTATCGCGTAAGTCCGGCGTAATTCGTGAACTCAGTGCCTTTAATATCCAGGCCCAGTCTGCTGCCCCGTCTGCATCGTCGGGCACCGGCAGGAGCATGGCGTCCAAGATTGCTTATCGTTTACTGCCTCGGGCGGATGCGGCCAATCTGGACGGTGTGTCACGGGGCCAGATCAATTCGCTCTACAACTTGGACCTGAAGATCAGCCGGCGGTACTTGCCGGTGGATCGGGAAAGCTGGGTGGGAGTTCCGGCAGAGATCTACAAAGCTCCGGAGAGACCGAGCGTCTCCGCCAGCCAGCCGCACTATTCCCACGTCATTGTTCCCCCGTTCCTTCAGCATACGGCGCTGGATGCAGTTCGCCTAAGATTCAATGTGGAAGGGAAGAAGCCGGCCAGTGGCGCCTTGGTTCATGTAACGGTCCGGGACCCCCTCCTGCTCTGGCGTGATCTTCTGACGGTGGATCTGCGCCTTCGCGCAGAAGGTCCCTCTGAAGTGGTGTTGGACTTCCCGGATATCGTGGTACCGGCGGGGATTCCGCTTTGGATCACACTGGCAGGGGACCGAAAAGACTTCGGGGCGGACTATCTGACCGGTGCCGAAGTGGAACTTTGGCTGGCCGAGACCGGAACGGGGCCCAGGGCGGAACGGTCAAAGAAGGAATACCTGGCCCAGCGTCTCAACCAGCTTCGGGCCGATTTCTTTTTGTTGAGCATGGATCGCTGCTGGGTAAATGCGGATCCGGCTAAACTTCGTCAGCAGTTCCGACTGGTTGACGAACTGTATCGCCTGGTTGAGGACGTATTGCGCACCGATCCCAAAGAACCGACGGCGCTGGCCTTTCGAGGCTGGCTGCAACCGGGCATTGCTCCTCCCGATTACAAACAGCTGGAGTCTCCCCTTGATATCCCGCTCTGGGCGTTCCAGCAGCAAAGCCTGGTCAATCAATTCCGGGAGTTGGCCGGGTGGTGGATCAAGAGCCGCCAGGCAGCAGCCGGGGAATTTGGGGACGGGTTGGACCAGGATACAACCCTGGTCTCCAACTGGCCGGGAATTGCATTAATGGAAGGTCCGGATGAAGAGCTTCGCTCCTCACTCCGGCTGCTGCTCGAATCCTGTTACCGTACAGGGGCGCTAAAGGATGGCCTGAATGCAGCGTTGGCGGATCCCCAGCACGCATACCGCCAGGGCCTGGGGCTGGCACCGGCATCCGCCCTGCTGGAGTATGGAAACCCCTCGATCATCGAGCGGCTCATGGAGTCAACTCGCCACTATGAGCGCCTGACCGGTGTGAATGCAGCTCGGCACCGGCATTTCCAGTCGCTGCTATTCAGTGCCACCCAGCTTTTGGACGAACCCTTATATGGCCGGGAAGATCCTCACAGCGTCTTCATGTGGCAACCCGGACTGGTGCTGGCCTGGTACAACGGGAATCCGGGAGTGATGAAGCAAATCACGGAGCATGCTGACGCCTTGCTGGCGCACTGGCAAAAGGAGAAGTACCCTCTCCTGACTCGTGGGGTCCGTTTCGTGGGTGACACGCCGCTGAGCCGTGGGCTGCCCGATCCTGAAGTGGTCGACTTCCTTTGGGCCGTTTACCGCCTGACCGGCAATTCGAAGTACCTCTCGCTGTTCGACAGGATGTCCACCATGGGAGATGTCGGGTTGGTGGAAACCATGAGCGGAAGGTGGTTGGATTTTGTCGAACCGGAAGTCTACCGCGATGCCGTCGAGGAGCAGGCTCGCAAGAAGACCATCTGGGACCGAAACCTGCAGGGAGATGAATCCGGGCTGTTGGCGCGACAGTTGTCCTACGAGATTTCCGGAGACAAGAAGCTGGTCGAAGATAACCAGGCAGCCTTGCTCAAACATCTGGCTCAAAACGGAGCCCTCTATACCGTGGTGCAGCCGGCCACCGGTTCGATCCGCCTGCTGACCCGAACTCTACAGCGAGAACGTTTGGGGGGAGTTGCCAGCTATAACGGCACCCTCTTCCCCGGTCATGCGGTCAGCTGGGAAGGGACGCGCGGAAATATTTCTGCCCTGGTGCTCAAGGCCACACCGGATTACCTGAAAATTGCCGCCTTCAACATGGCGAAAACCTTCCAGGACGTGAACCTGCGGGTCTGGAACCTGGAAAACGGGACTTACGAGGTTTTTGAAGGGACTGACCTGAACGACGACGACAAGGTGGACATCCTCACTACCAAGCGCACTCTATCCCTCAAGCGCTACAGCATCGTTCCCCTGACCCTGAGGGCGCGCAAGACAACCATCATTGAGATCAGGCAATTCCAAAAGGGCACGCCGTTGTCGGAACTGCCAGATCTGGCCATGGGTCCGGAGGACCTGCAGTTCGATCCGGTCAGCGAAACGGGCCGGTTGGTGGTTCACAACATCGGTGCCCGGAAGTCACCGGCATTCTCACTGCAGGTGGAAAACGAGAAGCGCGTAGTTCTCTTGAAGAAAAGCGTTGAGGGTTTGGAGGCGCCCGTGGACTGTCAGCCCAAGACCACAGTCATCGATCTTTCCGGCCTGCACACTCGCGGCAGTCGCCTCCTTTTCTTCCGAATCAACCCGGAACGGGCTTTCGAGGAGATCACGGAAGAAAACAACCTGCTGCGTAAGACTTATTAGCCAAGCTCGATCAGAAGTTTACCTCGAAAGAACGCGA
>JBGPHY010000136.1:0-10832 GCA_041484625.1 Terriglobia bacterium
CAGACACTTTGCCTTCCGCAAACCGGATATGACTTACCTGATCTATGATGAGCAGCGTCTGGGGCTCGAAGGCTACCTGGAGAACCTGCGCCAATACATGGCCTGGTACAAAGACACCTACCTTAACCTCCACGGTATCGGTGAGTTTTTCATTAGTCACCCTGAAGCAGATTTAGCAACTCAACCATCCAGTCCTATTCACACGGAAAGGGTCGTGGATGGATCGGCCATGGACACGACAGCGGGGAGCCGGGTTTTGTTTTGATTTGATAAATGGGAAGGACACCATCGTAAGAAGTTCCAGGATGCGCAGAACGCGCGAAGGAGGAGGAAAGGTAATCTATGATACGAATATCACATGTCACCAGGCGTTTCTCTTGGTTGGGGACGCTCGTTGCAGTTCTGTCAATAATCGTCACCTGGTCTTTGCCAAACGCAACCGCAGCCGGTTTTCGGGCCTCTGTTGTGAAAGTGGATATCACACCGGAAACCAGCCAGTGGCTTCTTGGCTACGGTCCGAGACAATCGGTGGGTGTCCACGATCGCCTCTATCACCGGATTGTCGCAATGGACGATGGCACGACACAATTCTTCCTGATATCGACCGAAATCTGCCTGTATTCGCCCGCGATTTATGACGAAGTGACACGCGAGCTCGAAAAGGAAATGGGGATTAAGCCGCTTCAAGTCTGGTGGACCGTCTCGCACACCCACGCTGCCCCCGAAGTCGGCCCTCCCGGCCTGGGAGGTGTGTTCATGGGGCAGCGTTACGAACACGAACACAACACCGAGTATTCGGCTCGAGTAGAGAGAGACTTGATTAAAGGGATTGCACAAGCTCGAGCCAAGCTCGAACCGGCACGGCTTGGAGTAGGTTGGGGTCTGGCAATGGCCAATATTAATCGACGGGCACGGGACGTTGAGGAACCCGCTTTCTTGGGTTTGAACCCGGACGGCGCTGCGGATCGTAGGATTGGGTTGATTCGTTTGGAGAAAGCTGACGGGAGGCCTCTGGCCCTGATTGCTAACTACCCGATGCATGGCACAGTCCTGGGGGGAGAGAACAAACTGATCACAGGCGATGCGCCGGGAATCGTTGCGGAATATGTTGAGGAGAAATTGGGAGTTCCAATGCTCTATATCCAAGGCGCAGCCGGCAACCTTGCACCTATCTACACCGTTTATCCAAACTTCGAAAGCGGACATCTCAGCCAGTTTCGCGTGCTGCTAGGCGACAAAATCCTGGAGGCGAATCGGCAATTGGGATCCACGACATCTGATGTCAGGCTGTCGCTCGGGAGCAAGGTGGTTGAAACGCCCAGAAAGGAAGGACTGGGATGGGCTCCGGAGTTGGGCGATTATCTTCGGAAGACGAGCACGGGAGCAGTTGTCGTTCGTCTTCCCGTTCGGTTCCTACAAATCAATAATGACGTTGCTATCTGGACGGCGCCCTTGGAACTTTTCTGCGAAATTGCCATGGCCATAAGGGACCAATCTCCGTTTCCCTACACATTCTACTATGGCTATTGTAACGGGTGGCTGGGCTATCTGCCGACCCAGGAGGAGTTTGCACACGGAGGTTACGAGCCGGGCGTTTCGCCATTTACCCCCCAGGCGGGGATGGACCTCGTTTCTTCCGTTGTTTCGTATTTACAAGGAGAAAGGAAATGAGACGTCGCGAATTCATATCGGTTCTTGGGCTGGGAAGTTGTTCTGTCGTCACGCACGCGGATGGTCTGTTTACAGCGCAGCCAAACTCACCCTCCCAGGCTAGTGGGGCGGGGGATAAGCGGAGGGCCAAAGTCGGGTCGGTAAGCTGGAATTTCCATAGTCTGGCTCCCGGTGCGCGACCCGAAGAGGCCATCGACATCATTGGAAGCCTCGGCTTTGAAGGCGTGGAACTGATCGCGAACTCCCGCCAGGACATTGATGGGTATTGGACGGACGGCACAATCGATCGTATCAGGAAGCAGCTTGAACGAAATCGGCTGGAGTTGAATCAGTTTCCGTTCTTCCAACCCGTAGTGGAAGGGCTGACGAGCCGGGACACGGAGCAACGAGAGCGCAGTCTCGACTACTTCGAGAAAGGTTGCCGTATCGCCAAGAAACTCGGGGCCCCGATGGTTAATATCGTCGCGCCCTGGGCCCGGGAACTGACAGCCTCAGCCGAATACTTGCCTCGATATTTCATGAACGATCCAAAGCCCGGCGAGAAGTTCCACATCAACATTGCCCGGGATTTCGACGGGGACCAGCTATGGTCTCTTTTTGTCGGGACGATGAAAGCTTGCGTTGATCGTGCCAAGGCGCACGGATTGTGGTTCTCGATCGAGAACCACACGCATACCATGCTTCCTGTCACCGACAGTTTCTTGCGCCTGTGGGACGGCATTCGCGACCCTGCCCTGGGCTTCAATCTCGACTGTGGCTGGGCCATGAATCAGCGAGAGTATCCTCCTGTCGCCATCCACAAGTTGAACCAACATCTCATGAACCTTCATCTGCGCGATATCGACGGCCGGATGCGGGAGTACGTGGCCGTGGGCGAGGGCGTCATGGACTTCAAGGCCATCGCGGAAGCGGTGAAAGCGGTGGGGTTCAGGGGCTTCCTCTCCCTTGAGCAGGATGGTTTTGGCGGCGAAATGAAGGCGGCATGCCGACGCTACGTAAGTATGATGAAGGAGTATCTCTCCTAGCAGTCGAATTTCCGCAATTTAGTTAGCAGGAGCTATTCCAGTACTACCTCAGGGGTGCGGAATCTTTGCTGTAGGGCAGTTGTTTCAACTGCTTAAGAATGTGGCGTTACACGGGCGAAGATCTATCACGCCCTTGCCCCTGCAATTTCTTCGAAAAAATGATGGATTTTTTATTCTACCCATTTCGGTATCAGGACTGAGCCGGGTGGGATTCTGGAGGTGAGGAGTGATACGGAAGAAGTCCGTTTTAGCGTTGGTCCTGGCAGTCGGTGCAGCTCTGTCGAGTGGGCCGGTGTCTTTCCCCCAAACCAGCAGCGAGCCACCCATTTATCTCAACCCGAAAGAGCCGGTCAATCACCGGATCGACGACTTACTCAGCCGGATGACCCTGAAGGAAATGGTGGGACAACTCAATATGCCCTGCGTTTACGTGGAGGAACTTGGAAAGGACATCCCGACCAAGCTCGAGTCGTGCAAACGATTTGCCGAAGGCACGTATACGGATGAAATCGGGCCCGGCGGTGGGTTCTTCACGCTTGCCAACGAGATTCTGCATGAAGGAGCGCGGCAGCAGGCCGAGTACTTTAACCTGCTTCAGGACATTGCTTTGAAAAAGACCCGGTTGAAGATTCCCCTGCTGCAAACGGAAGAAGGAACGCACGGCGGAATGTTTCCGGGGGCAACAGTCTTCCCGGAGGGGCTTGCCCTTGGGAGCACATTTGACATGGCGTTGGTAAAAGCCATTTACGCGGCGGCTGCCGAAGAAGCGCGAGCCGTAGGGATTCATGAACTTTGCACGCTGGTGGTGGAACCGAACCGTGACCCCCGCCTGGGAAGGAACTGCGAGGGATTCGGCGAAGATCCGTACTTGTGTGCTCGGATTGCGACGTCCATTGTGCAAGGTGCGCAGGGGTACGACGTGGCCTCCAACGACAAGGTCGTGGCCGTGCTTTGCCATTATCCTGGCCAGAGCCAGCCGGCCAGCGGTCTTGAGCGCGGTGCGATGGAGATCTCAGAGCGGAATTTGCGAGAGACGTTCCTGATTCCCTGGGTGGCGGGCATCAAGGAGGCCGGTGCGTTGGGGGTGATGGCAACCTACCCCGCGATCGATGACGTACCGAATCACGCTTCGGAGAAGATTCTGACTAAGATCTTACGCGAGGAGTTGGGGTTCAAAGGGTTGGTGTTGAGCGAAGGCGGCGGGTTTGGAACGCTCATATACGAAGACGTGGCCGCCGCACAGAAGGATGCAGGGGCACAATCCTTGAAAGCCGGGGTGGACATCAACGTCACATACGAACCTGCCTATATGAAACCGCTGGTTGAGAACGTGGAGGAAGGAAGAGTTCCCATGGCGCTAGTAGACCGGGCGGTACGGAGAGTCCTGGAGCAGAAGTTCCGACTGGGCTTGTTCGACAATCCCTATGTCAATCCGGAGCACGCGGTCCAAACCGTGCATTCCGACGAGCATCGGGATCTGGCGTTGCGGGCAGGCCGGGAAGGGATCGTGTTACTGAAGAATGAGAAGAACTTGCTGCCGCTCAAGAAGAACTTGAAATCCATCGCGGTGATCGGGCCAGACGCCGAAAACCTCTTGAACCAGCTAGGGGATTATTCGCCCAAGGCCATCCCCCAACACATCGTGACTATCCTCGAGGGCATCCAGGCCAAGGTTTCGCCGCCGACCAAGGTCAGCTACGTGAAAGGCTGCGGAGTCCTGGGCACGGACAAAAGCGGGTTTGCAGAAGCGACGCGAGCCGCCAAGAACGCGGATGCGGCGATTGTGGTGGTGGGTGAGAACCAGGGCCAGAACGACGTGGATGAGGCACTAGATCCTCCCACGGATGGCGAAAGCCATGACGTGGCGAACCTGGATCTTACCGGCGTTCAGGAAGATCTCATCAAAGCCGTCTTTGAGACGGGGACGCCCACCGTGGTTGTCCTGGTCAACGGTCGGCCGCTTTCAATTCGATGGACGGTCGAGCACGTGCCTGCCATCGTCGAAGCCTGGCGGCCCGGCGAGCGTGGCGGACACGCTGTGGCCGATGTGCTCTTCGGCGATTACAATCCCAGCAGGCGGCTGGCCATCAGTGTTCCCCGGCACTCCGGCCAACTGCCGGTCTTTTACAACTACAAGCCCTCCAAGGCTTATTGGATTTATGGTGAGAAAAGGGGCTACGTTGACATGCCCGCCACGCCGCTCTATCCCTTTGGTTATGGTCTGAGCTATACAAAATATGAATACAGCGGCCTTCGCATCGACCCGACGGAGATCCGTCCAGGGGGCAATGTGCGGGTGAGTGTGAACGTCAAGAATGTCGGCGACCGCGCGGGCGAAGAAACCGTGCAACTCTATATCCACGAAGCGGTAGCCCCGGTATCGACGCCGGTCAAGCAATTGCGCGGTTTCGAGAGGGTGGCCCTCAAACCTGGAGAGACGAAAACAGTAACCCTGGCTCTCACTCCCCAGGATCTGCAGTTGCTCGACCGCGACATGCACTGGAAGGTCGTGCCGGGTGACTTCGAAATCATGGTGGGGAAGTCGTCCGAAGACATACCGCTCACAGGGATGCTGAAGGTGAGAGAGTAACGGAGTCAGCCCTTTTGTCTGTTAACCCTTTCTGAAAGGAGGCAAGGAATGAGAATCAGGAAGACACTCTGGATGGTCTGTTGTTTGGGGCTCTTTGTATTGACCTTACTGGTTCCAGCATTATTGAATGCTGTTGAGGTGCCAAAGGAAGTTTTTACCGGGACGCTGGTTGGCATCGGTGGAGCTCTCGGTGGAAAATCTATCCCTTTCACAGTGGAAATTTCAGGAGCTACTTCCGACCAAGACACCCAGAAGTATGTAGAGATCCTGAAAACCAAGCGCCAGGATGGTCTATTGAAGGTAATTGAAAAAAACAAGCTGGGATGGTTCAAGCTAGACAGCGCCAACCCCCAGATGAGGGGGCTTGACCTCACCAAGTGGACATATGACTTACTCGTGGTGCGAATCAGCAAGGGAGAGAAGGGGCGGGTCTTTAAGATTCTTTTTGAACGGACCCCTTCTTTTTATGAATTGCGCCAGGGGGGCCGATCGCTGGATTACAAGTTCACCTACATGGATATGTACGTAGCTGATGATGGCCAGGGGGGAGGCAGTTTGATTGGGGCTGCCAAGATCCGTTGGACCAAGAATGAGGAAGTCGAAATCGAAAGCTTTGGTACCTATCCAGCCAAGATCATGGGACTCATGAAAAGAGAGTAGACATAATATGAAATCCATTTCGGTACCGGCTGCTACTGTCCGCCATTCCCTTCAAGCCGGTTCCGTCGGGCCGCAACGTCCACAAGCGTCCGGTAAATCATCTCGGTCCCCTGCTGGAGCGACTGGACGCTGACGCGCTCATCGTTGCCATGCATGCGCGTGAGGTCCTCCTCATCGATGGCATACGGGTAGATGCCATATACCGGCACGCCTCGCGATCGCCAGGCTCCGGCGTCGGTACCGGCTTGGAACAAATAAGGTGTGACCTCGGCTCCCGCGAACTGCAAACGCGCCTGTTTCTCGAGCGCGCGATAGAGCTCTGTGCTCTCTGCAGGCGATTGCGCGGTTGATGGACCTGCGGAGGGAGTTGCGAGACGCACTTCCACCCGCGGGTCGTCAATAACGCGCCGGAACTCGCCAACGATGTCGTTCGGATCGGTGCCCGGAATGATCCGGACATTGATCGTCGCCTCGGCGGACCCCGGGATCACGTTTCCGCGGAAACCGGCATTCACCAGGACCGGCGCAATCGTGTTCCGCATAATCGCGTGCAACAGGGGGTTCTTGCTGATCTCCCGGTCTGCCTGCCTGACAAGTTCCGGATCGTCGCTTGTCAGGTTGCGGAAGTACTCGGACATCGGTGGGCTGGTCGTCTTGGCCAGTGTGAGGAAAAACTGGCGTGTACTGGGAATAAGTTGCACGTCGGTTTCGTAGTCCGCCAGCTTCGCCAGAGCGCGTGCCAGGGTGAAGATCGCGCTGTCGGGCCTTGGCATCGAGGAGTGCGTGGAGGTCCCTCTTGCGGTGACGAGGATCGCAATCGACGATTTGTCGGCTGTGGATATGCTGACGTATTGGACCCGACCATCCTGGCCCTTGATGATCCAGCCGCCCTCGTTCAGTGAGAACTCGCAGTCGATCTTTGGCCAGTAGTTCTGGGCGAGCCATGTGGTGTTGTAGCGGCCGCCTTCCTCGTCGGCCTCTGCCAGGAAGATAACGTCGCGGGCGAGCGGAACCTTGTTCTCTGCCAGCATCATGGCTGCGCGTGCGAACACCGCCATTCCCCCTTTGAAATCGATGGCGCCGCGGCCGAATACGTAACCATCCTGAATCACGCCGCCAAACGGTTCGAGCGTCCATTTCTCGCGTTCTACGCCCACCACGTCGGCGTGCGCGGTCAGCAATACTGGACGTTTCGACTGGTCGCCCCTGAGTCGTGCCAGGAAATGCGCCTTACCCGGTTCTGGCGTTGAAATGGTATCAACCTCGAAGCCGAGTGCCTGGAAGCGCGGCGCCAGAAGTTCGGCGATTGCGGCTTCATGCCCGGGCGGGTTGCTCGTGTCCACCCGGATCAAGTCCGCCAGCAGCGCTGCGGTCTTGTCAACGGGCGCGTCTGGCTGGGCAGTGACCTCTCGCTGTAAGGTCGTGGCCGCCAGGACGATGCCCGAGACACTCACGAGAAACCATCTGACAATTTTGGGGCTTGTGGAAATCATAAGCACGCTCGTTCGCTCCTGATTGGTGGTAAAGCGCCGTTGCATTCACCGAGAAGCCTTAACGGCCATGCGGAGCAGAGTGGCCGCAGCGGCTAATTGCCAGATCGGGAGGCGCAGGCCAGATCCGGCCCGACCTACCGTCAGAGGATTTTTGGCTACCTGTTAATCATCGGGAATAGCTCATCGCGCCCTCGGCGAAGGCTCGCGGCGGCACCCAGTGCTGCCTCGTAATTATCCCGTTCAATCGCGTCAATTATCCCGCTGGCAACCTCTTCGACCGACATTGAGAATTCGGCGTCCTTGGGTCTTCTACGGCCGCCAGCTAATTCTGTGGCAACAATTGGCGGTGCAATTTCGAAGACGCGAATAGAGGTATCTCGCAACTGGTGACGCAACGAGAGACTCAAAGAGTGGATTGCGGCCTTCGTAGCACAATAAACTGGTACTGCTGCCAGTGGGGTGAATGCGAGCCCGGAAGAGATGTTAACGATCGCTGCCTGCTTCTTACGCCGGAGGTGCGGGATAAGCAATCCACACAAATATAGGGGTGCCGTAAGGTTAGTGAAGACCTCTGCATCGGCCTGTGGCAGATCGCGGGGGCCCTTCCTTAGATCCACAGGATGTTGAATCCCGGCGTTATTCACCAGCACATTGAGCCCCCTGAAATGAGACAACACCCATTTGATAAGTGCTGTTCTGGCTCGTGGAAGCGAAATGTCACAAATGCGAACATGCAGTTGCGGCACTTTGGCCTTGGCCACACGAAGCTTCTCACGGCGACGACCACAAACAATGACGATGTTTCCACGCTTCACTAGAGCTTCTGCCAGGGCAAATCCTATGCCTGTTGCCCCACCTGTGATGAGCACCGTGTTCCCAGAGGTCTTCATTCTGCACCCCCATTCATCTCTCCACTAAACGTTTGCGCAGGCCAACGATAACCGGTCCCCCGGTACCGCTCTTGTTCGACATGCAGCCACCTTGCTAACTGATATTGGCAGAATGAACGGTCTTTGGTCAGCCCTTTTTTTCCGGATTATCAAGAAACCCCCGGTTTTTCAAGTTGAACTGAGAGCCCTCCAAACTAAAAAAAAGAATCGCCAATTTAAGGATTGACAATTTCAATATTTCAATGTTAATAGTAATATTGAATAGCTGAGAGAGGAGAGCATACCATGAAAATCGACCGTGAAGAACAGATCATCCGGTTTGCCGATATGTTTGCGGCCATGGGAACCGAGTCCCGACTCCGCATCATGCAGCTGCTCCTGTCGGTCCATCCGGATGGCATGGTAGTCGGGGAAATTCAAGCCGAATTGGGGATCTCCAGTTCTAACCTCTCTCATCATCTGGACAAGTTGAAGAACGAAGGCTTGGTTCAGGTCAAGCGTGAGGGGACGTACCTGCGGTGCAGCGCCAACACGGAAGCCCTTCAGGCATTACTCTCGTTCCTCTACGCCGAGTGTTGCACCCGCAGCAAGGCAATCAAGCCCGAGAGAATCATTCAAATCTGCAAACAGGAGAAACCATGAGCACACAAGACATTAAGGAAGTGGTCAAAGAGAAGTACGGGCAGGCGGCCCTCCGGGTCACCAGTAAGGGTGGAAGCAGTTGTTGTGGTTCCGCTCCAGCCGACCCACATTGCGCGGACCCAATCACCAGTCACCTTTACGATGCGGTTCAGGTCGAACAGCTGCCGGATACGGCTGTGCTGGCATCGCTAGGATGCGGCAATCCCACGGCGCTGGCCGAACTGAAACCCGGTGAAGTAGTGCTGGACCTCGGCTCAGGCGGCGGTATCGATGTTTTCTTGTCGGCAAAGCGGGTTGGCCCCAGCGGCAAGGCTTACGGACTGGACATGACCGAAGAGATGTTGGCTCTGGCCGAAGAGAACAAGCGAAAGGCCGGGGTGGAGAATGTTGAGTTCCTGAAAGGCGAAATCGAAAGCATCCCCCTCCCGGATAACACCGTGGATGTCATCATTTCCAATTGTGTCATCAACTTGTCTGCCAACAAAGACCGGGTGTTGAAGGAAGCTTTTAGAGTGCTCAAGCCCGGAGGCCGTTTTGCGGTGTCCGATGTCGTGACCCGGGGTGAGATGTTGCCGGAAATTAGAAAGAGCATTTTGTTATGGGTCGGCTGCGTAGCTGGGGCCTTGCAAGAGGATGAGTATCGAACAAAATTAACCGCGGCCGGTTTTGAAAACGTCGACATCGAGCCCACCCGGATTTACCGTGCTGAGGACGCCATGTCATTTCTGAAAGATCAGGGGATTGATTTCGATGCCATCGCCCCGCAGGTGGATGGCAAGTTCATGAGCGCATTCATCCGGGCGCAGAAACCGGTCGCTGAACGATCTTGCTGTGGGCCGGCTTGTTGCGCCTAGAGGAGACAACCATGGGGGAAACGGCCTTAGCGGCTCCGCCGCCGGAAAGGCGACTCGCGTTCTTTGAGCGCTACCTGACGTTGTGGGTTGGTTTGTGCATGGTGACTGGAGTCGTCGTGGGGAGATTACTGCCGTCCGTTGTCCAGAGTCTTCGGGGGTTGGAGTTCGGTCAAGGGAGCCAGATCAACATGCCAATTGCAGCGCTGATCTGGCTCATGATTACTCCGATGATGATGAGAGTGGACTTTGGAGCCATCCGCAATGTGGGTCGGAAGCCAGCGGGTCTGGCCGTGACATTGGTGGTGAACTGGCGGTCGCGACGGCCATAGCGGTCTTTGGACCCGATTCGGGGGCCGCGCTCGCGACCGTTGTGGGCGTGTTGGTGGAGGTACCCGTGATGCTTTCTGTCTGTGTGGCATGCAACCGAACCCGCCATTGGTTTTCAGCTGTTGAAACAGTAGAGGCCTGATGGACAAAAAGAGATTGTTGGTGCTGTGTACGGGGAATTCCGTTTGCAGCTAGATGGCTGAAGGATTAATCCGTTATGAAGTAGGGAGTCGTTTCGAGGTATTTTCGGCTGGCACAAAGCCGAGTCGTGTCCGCCCCGAAGCGATAGCCGTCATGAAGGAGATTGGCATTGATATTTCCGGACAATGGTCAAAGTCATTGGACGAGTTCAGAGGACAGCATTTTGACTGCGTCGTAACGGTGTGTGACAACGCCAGACAGTATTGCCCGGTCTTTCCTGGCACGACGATGAGGCTTCATTGGTCCATCGAGGATCCTGCCGGGGTGGAGGGGCCAGTAGACCTGAGACTACCCACTTTCCGGAGAATCAGGGACAAAATTCACGGTCGAATCAAGGCATTCTTGGAGGGATGGCCTTAGTGCTCTGGTTCATAAACACGCTAACGTATTCCAAGCCCATTTGGAGACTTGTATGCTGAATGTCGGTCCCTTGTTCTACACTCTTGGTATTAAGAAGCAGTCGACTCGAACCATCCAGG
>JBGPHY010000137.1:0-10804 GCA_041484625.1 Terriglobia bacterium
ACCTTCCTTCGCAACACCACGGCTTACGGGGTTTCTCCTCGCCATCGGTTTGACATTGTCCTGAATAATCTGGTTGCCTACGCCATGACTCGTGGGCTGGTCTACCTGAAGAGCGACGGGACGCCCTGGCGTCCACTGATCCATGTTGAGGACATTGCCCGGGCCTTCATCGCAGTGCTCCGTGCGCCCCGTGAAGCAATCCACAACCAGGCGTTTAACGTGGGCATCACTAGCGAAAACTACCAGATTCGTCAACTGGCGGAGATAGTCAGAGAGACTGTGCCGGGAAGCCGGGTGGAGTTTGCTGCGGATGCCGGCCCCGACAAGAGGTCCTATCGCGTGGACTTCAGCAAGATCAATCAATTGCTCCCCCACTTCAGACCCCAGTGGAACGTCCGGCAGGGAGCAAAACAGCTTTATGAGGCCTACGAGCTGATTGGGTTAAGCTTGGAGGATTTCGAAGGTCCCCGCTATAAACGCATCGATCAAATCCGGTACTTGCTCGAGACCCGGCAATTGGGCGAAACTTTGCGCTGGCTCAACATCGCCGTCCCACAGAGCAGATGAAATCCCCAATCTCTATGAAATTTGTTGAGACCAAACTGGGCGGTGCCTACGTGATCGAGCCGGAGAGTCATTCTGACGAGCGAGGCTTCTTTGGACGCACTTTCTGCCGGCGTGAATTCGAATCACACGGGTTGAATCCTTGTGTGGCGCAATGCAGTGTTTCCTTCAACAGGAAGAAAGGAACCTTGCGCGGGATGCATTTTCAGGTGGCTCCCCACCAGGAAACTAAACTGGTGCGGTGTACGATGGGCTCGATTTTCGATGTGATCGTCGACCTTCGCCCGGACTCTCCCACTTTTAAGCAATATTTCTCAGTGGTTCTTTCGGCGGAAAATCGTGGGGCTCTTTATGTGCCGAAAGGGGTTGCCCACGGATTTCAGACTCTCGAAGACAATTCCGAGGTGTTCTACCAGATCTCGGAATTTTATGTTCCTGAATGCGCACGGGGAGTTCGTTGGAACGACCCAACCTTCGCTATTCAGTGGCCTGACGATGAACGGATCATCCTGGACCGGGACCAAAGCTACCCCGACTTTGCTCCCTGAGTGACTCAGAAGGTGTGAAAAAATTCGCCGGGTCGGGGGACCCGGCCTACAAAGCTCCCGCAAGACCTTTGGAATGAATGTAGGCCGTTGAGGCTTTCTCAAAGCCTCAACCTCACGCGGCGTTTGGGCGCAATTTCCGATTTTTTCACACTATCTCACCGTTTATGACTTCTGTGCTGAAGCATCCTGCTCAAACCTTCGATACCGTTCACGGCCTTCAGCCCGAGGAGGCTGGCCTGCTGGGACAAGCCATGTGGGATTTGGTCCGCGAACTCTATCCTATCTGCAGAAGCATTACCGGAAATGGGGTGCGTGAGACGCTCAGGAAGATCGGCTCCCTCATCCCTCTGGCTGTTCATGAAGTGCCCACCGGAACTCCGGTCTTCGACTGGACCATTCCTCATGAATGGAATATCAAGGACGCCTACATCCGGAATTCAAAAGGGGAAAGAATTGTCGATTTCAGGAACTCCAATCTCCACGTCCTGAATTATAGCCTCCCAATTCGAAAGACTCTGCCACTGGCTGAACTGATGCCTCATTTGTACAGCTTACCCCGGCATCCCGACTGGGTCCCTTACCGGACTTCCTATTACCAGGAGAATTGGGGATTCTGTCTAAGCCATCAGCAGCTATTGACAATAACGGACGCCGAATACGAAGTGTGCATCGACTCGACTCTCGAACCTGGCCATCTGACTTACGGTGAGTATTGGATCGAGGGGAGAACCCCAAATGAAGTCCTACTTTCCACTCACGTCTGTCACCCGTCTCTTTGCAACGACAATCTCTCCGGTGTTGCGCTAGCGAGTTACCTGGCAAGGCATCTTACGGGGCGTCGGCTGAGATACTCCTATCGATTCCTTTTCATACCGGGGACCATTGGTTCGATCGCATGGCTGAGCCGAAACGAAGAAAAAACCTCCCGGATAAAGCACGGATTGGTGATTGCCTGTGTGGGAGATCCCGGCAAACTAACCTACAAGAAGAGTCGTCGAGGAAATGCGGAAATTGACAGAGCCGTCATTCATGTTCTCAACCATTCGGGAAAGGAATACGAAATCATTGACTTCAGCCCCTATGGTTACGACGAGCGGCAGTATTGTTCTCCGGGATTCGACTTGCCGGTCGGTAGTCTAACGCGCACACCCCATGGAAGGTACCCCGAATACCACACCTCGGCTGACAACCTGGGCTTGGTCAAACCGGACTGTCTGGCCGATTCGCTTTCAAAGTATCTTTCTGTGATCTCTGTTCTCGAAGACAACGGCACATACCTTAACAAGAACCCGAAGTGTGAACCGCAACTGGGCAAAAGGGGGCTCTACCGGGCACTCGGCGGAGATGCAGATGCCGGAAAGAACGAGATGGCAATGCTATGGGTGTTGAATCTTTCCGACGGGAGGAACACCTTACTGGATATTGCAGAGAGATCCTCTTTGCCGTTTGAGAGAATCCGGCATGTGGCCCGGGAACTCGAAAAACATAACCTCCTTGAGAAATGCGTTGAGCAACTATGAACTTTGAAAAATCCCGCGCGTTACAGCAGAGATGCCATCAGGTCATTCCGGGAGGGGCCCATACCTACGCCAAAGGGGACGATCAGTTTCCCGTCCATTCTCCAGGTTATATTGTCAGAGGAAAAGGTTGCCATGTCTGGGATGTCGATGGAAACGAGTTTATTGAATACGGGATGGGGCTTCGCGCGGTCACGCTCGGTCATGCTTATGATCCGGTGGATGAAGCCGCCTACCGCCAGATGCGATTAGGGAACAACTACACCCGCCCCTCCGCAATAGAACTGGACTGCGCCGAACAATTGCTTAGTCTTCTCAGCGGGGCCGAGATGGTGAAATTTGCCAAGAATGGATCCGACGTAACAACGGCTGCAGTGAAACTGGCTCGCGCATATACCGGGAGGGATCTGATTGCAATCTGCGCGGAACAACCCTTCTTTTCTACCGACGATTGGTTCATTGGCGCGACCCCAATGAGCCGGGGCATCCCTGAATCCACACAGCATCTCACCGTTAAGTTTCACTACAACAATATCGAGAGTGTGCGGACGCTCTTTGCGGAACATCCCGGCAAGATTGCTTGCTGTGTGCTAGAGGCAGCCACAAGCCTGGAACCTGTTGATGGTTTTCTGCAACAACTGCGACGGCTCTGCCACGAGAATGGTGCTGTGCTGATTTTCGACGAGATGATTACAGGCTTCCGCTGGCATATCGGAGGAGCTCAAAAGTACTATGGAATTACTCCGGATCTCTCCACCTTCGGCAAGTGCATAGCCAACGGGTTTTCGCTGTCGGCGCTGGTCGGAAAAAGCGAACTGATGGAATTAGGGGGGATCAATCATTCCAAGGAGAGGGTATTCCTACTCTCGACTACTCATGGGGCCGAAAATCACTGTCTGGCTGCGGCCATTGAAACCATGAGGATCTACAAGCAGGAAGGCGTGGTCGAGCGCTTGTACCAACAAGGGGAGAAGCTCGAGAGAGGAATCACTCAAATTGTCGCGAAACACGGGCTGGAAAGATACTTCGGAGTTCTGGGCAAGCCCTGCAATTTGGTCTACTTTACACGCGATCACGTGAAGAACCCGTCCCAGGCCTATCGAACCTTATTCCTTCAGGAAACCATCAAGCGGGGCTTCATCATGCCTTCTCTGGTGGTGAGCTACTCCCACACTGATCAGGACATCGAGAGGACAATCGAGGCGATCGATGAGTCCCTGGTGGTTTACAGAAAGGCCCTGGACAAAGGGGTAGAGAGTGTCCTGGAAGGCCGCGCAGTGAAGCCGGTGTTTCGAAAATTCAGTTAAGGTTCAGCCTGCTTTTTTTGAGTTGTACGAGTGGATTTTTCGCAATGAATAGGGCCCCTTCGAACAGCAACCCGCACTGCAGATTCTGCAACACTACCCTGACACACACGTTTGTCGATCTGGGAATGTCTCCGTTGTGCGAGAGCTATGTGAAACGGGATGACCTCAACAAGGTAGAGTGCTTTTATCCGCTTCGCGCCTTTGTTTGTGAGGCCTGTCTGCTGGTGCAACTGGATGAATACGTCAGCTCTGAAGATATCTTTTCAGAATATGCCTATTTCTCCTCGTATGCTGACAGCTGGGTTCAACATGCCAGGCAGTATACGGAGATGATTGTTGATCGGCTGGGTCTCGGTTCGAACAGCCAGGTGGTCGAGATCGCCAGTAACGACGGGTACCTGCTCCAGCACTTCCTGCCCAAGGGGATTCCCGTTCTTGGGGTCGAACCCGCGGCCAACATAGCAGCCGTGGCAGTCGAGAAAGGGATCCCGACAGCCGGGAAGTTCTTTGGCGAACGAACCGCGCGGGAACTCTCCGCAGAAGGGCAGTGTGCGGACCTGCTCATCGGAAACAATGTGCTGGCTCAGGTCCCTGACCTCAATGACTTTGTGAAAGGGATGAAGGTTCTACTCAAGCACGACGGAACCATTACCATGGAATTTCCACACCTCCTGCGTTTGATGGAGGACAACCAGTTTGACACCATTTATCACGAACATTTCTCTTATTTCTCTTTCATCACAACTGAGAAGATCTTTGGGGAACACGGTCTGCGGATTTATGACGTGGAGGAATTGCCAACTCACGGCGGTTCTCTGAGGATTTATGCCTGCCACAGGGACGGTGCGAGGACTGCCGACAAAGCTGTTCTCAGGATGCAGGAAAAGGAGGAGTCTGCCAGGTTGAACCGACTGGAGTCTTATTCTTCATTTTCAGAGCAGGTCAAGGAAACCAAGCGGAAGATCCTGGATTTTCTCATTACGGCCAAGCGACAAGGAAAGGCGATTGCCGGCTATGGCGCCCCCGGGAAGGGGAATACCCTGCTGAATTACTGCGGCATACGGACTGACTTCATTGATTACACGGTCGACAGAAATCCTTACAAGCAGGGGAAGTTCCTGCCGGGTACGCACATCCCCATTCATGCGCCGGAGAAAATCAAAGAAATGCGCCCTGACTACCTGTTCATCCTCCCCTGGAATTTCAAGGAAGAGATTATGAAACAGAACTCCTACATCCGGGAGTGGGGCGGCAGATTCGTGGTTCCGATTCCGGAGATTGAAGTCTACTCATGAACGAAGATTCAAAAAGATCAATAGTGAAGAGTCACGGATTTTTAATTGCATTTCGTCATAGTGACGAATCCTACATTCAAGGTTGTGATCAAGCTTCAGTCGAAGGACCTTGGCCTGTCTTGTGATTTCTTGACACTGTAATTGCAGGTCGAAGTGGCAAGGGGAGGTAGCCATATGAAAGTCGTGTTGTTTTGTGGTGGGCTAGGGATGCGACTGAGAGAGTTTTCAGAAAATATCCCCAAGCCTATGGTCAATGTGGGCTATCGGCCCATCCTGTGGAATGTCATGAAGTATTACGCACACTATGGACACAAGGATTTCATCCTTTGTCTTGGCCACAAGGCCGATGTGTTTAAGAATTACTTCTTGAACTACAACGAATACCTCTCCAATGATTTCACATTATCCAACGGCGGCAGAGATCTCCAGTTGTCCAATAGTGACATCCATGACTGGCGAATAACCTTTGCCGATACGGGGTTGACCTCAAATATTGGCCAAAGACTGAAAGCAGTTGAGAAATATCTGAACGGTGAGGAGATTTTCCTGGCCAATTACAGCGATGGGCTAACAGATTTCCCGCTCCCGAGGCTGATTGACTTATTCCTTTTACAGAACAAAATCGCGTGCTTTCTCAGCATCCGACCCAACCAGAGCTTTCACATCGTCTCTATGAAGGAAAACGGACTTGTGAGAGAGATTACGGGTCTTGGACGTTCAGACATTTGGGTCAATGGCGGGTACTTCGCCTTCAAGCGGGAGATATTTGACTATATCCGTCCAGGGGAGGAACTGGTTCATGAGCCGTTTCAAAGGCTGATTAAAAAACAGGAACTCATCACCTATCAGTACGATGGATTCTGGCTGAGCATGGAAACCTTCAAAGACAAACAACGACTGGATGATATGTATTCACAAGGAGAGACTCCTTGGGAGATCTGGAAAGCACCCAATGACGCTTCGAACCGTTCAGAAGAGGTCGGTGTTGAGGTAGTCACCAAGGGAGAAGAGTCTATCGGATTATGAATTCGGACAACTTCTTACTGCGCAGTTCGAAGTGGATCCTAAGTTTGCCCTTTGCTGCCTTGGACAAACTGGTGGAGCGAGTTTCCCAAGGCCGAAACGAAGAATTGTCCCGCCGGGAACGCGACCGTCCAAAGGATGGCAGATGCTGGTTTACAACCAAAGAGTTCAGGCTTGTTGAGGCGTTAGCCTCCGTAATTGTGCCGTCTGACGATGAAAGCCCTGGGGCCCGAGACGCAGAGGTGACTGACTCGTTAGATCGATTGCTCGCGGGTTCGCCATGGCGGCAACACTTGTATGCACCGGGATTGCTTGCTTTCGACCTATTAGCGCGGCGCGAACAGGGGTGCGCTTTCCCCGGCTTAAGCTCGAGCCAGCAGGTAGAACTGCTCCAAAAACTGGACCTCGTTATCCAAGATTGGGCGAGGGATTTGTCTGTCTTCTCCAGGTTGAAACGCAAGTGTGCCGCACTTCATATGAAATGGAATGGGAGTCTGGCGGCCTTGGAGCTTTTCCCGAGACTCGTACAAGATGTGCATCAGGCTTTCTACACAAGTCCGGAAAGCTGGATTTGGCTGGGATATGACGGGCCACCCATGCCCCTGGGATACCCGGGATTGCTTGAAAGACGGCCGCAGCAGATAGAACCTGTTGAGCCTGTGGGGAAGGCCCCCCGGGTTGCTCTCAACCAGACTCTCCGAATTCTCGTGTGTTTGAAGCTTGTTCCTGACAAAGAGTCGCGATTCAGACTTAATCCAGCGGGCACATGGATTGAGGAGAATGACCTCGTTTTCCAGGCCAGCGAGGGGGACTTGTATGCTTTGGAGCAGGCACTGCGACTCAAAGAAAAGTTGGAAGGAGAAGTGGTCGTTCTTTCGGTGGGTGATCGGCGAGTCCACCGAATCCTTAAGAATGGGCTGGCTGTGGGAGCAGACCGGGCCATCCATCTGGACGAACTGGTTTTCCCGTGGGGGAACGTTGAGAGGACGGCCGAACTGATTGCGGCCGCTGTGAAGCAAGATGGATTCAATCTCGTTTTCACCGGGGTAGAATCGGGGGATATGGCTTGTGCGCAAACAGGGGTCACGATAGCCCATTTGTTGGGATGGACACACGCCACAATCGTGACTGAAATCGACATCGACGCGAGCCTCGAGACCGGCAGGGTAAAGCGCGAACTTGAGAATGATGTTTCTGAGTGGGTTCAGATTCAGCTGCCAGCCGTTCTGACGATTCAGTCTGGAGAGTACCAGCCAAGGTACCCAACCATGAAGGGTATCCTGGCTGCTAAGGCTAAGGAAATCCGAACTATCTCAGCCAAAGACCTGAAGGTCAAGGCGAACACCCAGGAAAGTCAGTCGGCCATGTTGGAATGCCTGGGACTGACCCAGCCCGAGCGAAGGAAGCAGACCGTTATGATTGACGGGTCTCCTGACGAAGCTTCAAAGGCGTTAATTAAAAGAATTCACGATGAAATCCCGGGGCTCTTCCCGCGGTAATGCTTGCACAAAGTAGGCTAATCAATGAAGGGGGAAAACCTGGAACGCTTAGGCATGCAAAGTACAATCCTAGTAGTGGCTGAACATCGGTCCGGAGAACTCAAGAAAACCACCTGGGAAGCCATTGGGTTTGGACTGAAACTGGCCAACCAACTTGGGAAGTCTGTAAGGGCCGTTGTCCTCGGCGACAGCACAACCAAGATGGCTTCCGAACTGTCGCGAAATAGCGGGCTGGAAGTCCTAAATGTGTCAGATCCGATCTGCAGAGAATTCGCACCTGAAGTTCATTGCGAGATACTGTCCCAGATTGCACGAAAGGAATTGCCCTTCCTGATCGTGATGGGGCACACATACCAGGCAATCGACTATGCGCCCAAGCTGGCTGCGATGCTGGGATGCCCTTTCATTCCAAACTGCATCGATTGTGTGGTCGAAAAAGGTCGCCTCGTATTTGTTCGACGCGTTTTCAATGGCAAGTTGGACCTGCATGTCGGGATCAATGGGTCCCCCCCCTACCTCGTCTCGCTGCAACCAGCCGCATTTGACATGGTCCAAGCTCAGCAGGAGCGGACTTCCAGGGTCATTGACCTGCGGATTCCGATGCCGGAGCTTCCGTTGAAACGGAAAGTGCTCCAGGTTGTTCAGGAAGTGGATGGCAGAGTGGATTTGTCTAAGGCTGAGGTCATTGTGGCTGGAGGTCGTGGCTTTAGAAGCAAGGACCAATTCCGATTGGTCCTCGATCTGGCTGAAGCGCTAGGGGCGGAGGTGGGAGCTACGCGCCCCGTTGTCGATGCTGGCTGGCTTCCCAAAGGCCACCAGATTGGCAGCTCAGGCCAGCAGGTCAACCCGAAGTTGTATATAGCCTGCGGAATCTCAGGCGAGATTCAGCACTTAGTGGGAATGTTGAATTCACGGTGTATCGTTGCCATTAATAGAGATCCCAGCGCCCCGATATTCAATGTGGCCGACTATGGGATTGTCGGCGATGTGTTCACGATTGTTCCCGTCCTCACAAAACTCGCGAAGGCAAGATGGGCATAACGGCTTGGAATCTCGGCTCCCGGTTTAGAGCCTAATGTTATCTGGGGCGGGGTCTTTCCCGCCAGGAAGGGGAGAATCTGAATTGTCCAATTTGCAGTCTAGAAAAGAGATTATGGATGTCATTGTGATTGGAGCTGGCGCTGGCGGGGGGGTAATCGCCAAGGAACTGGGTGAAGCTGGATTGTCCGTCGTCGTGCTCGAAGCCGGCAGACGTTACAATCCCCATACAGACTATCCGACTGACAGGACTGACTTTGAAGTTACCGCAACCAACGTTTTCGCACCTGCCGATAGACGCCGAGATCTCTACACAATTGGAGGCCAGGGCGATTTCCTCTACAACCGGGTCAAAGGGGTTGGCGGCTCAACGCTCCGGTACCTGGCGATTTCTCCAAGATTCCATGAATCCGATTTCCGGACGAGAAGCGAAGACGGAGTGGGCCAGGATTGGCCAATAACCTATCAGGATCTGGAACCTTACTATACCCGCGTCGAATATGAGCTTGGGGTTTCAGGGCCAAACGGGGAACAGGCTAACCCCTTCGAGCCACCTCGCAGCAAGCCCTTTCCCACGCCGGCTCACGAATTCACGCGCGCGAGCCTGGCTGTCAAACGAGGCACCGACAAACTAGGGCTGCACTTGGTACGGGAGGCCCTTGCCATCCCTACACAGGACTGGAACGGTCGACCTGCCTGTATCGGTGCGGGAACCTGCATGTACGGCTGCAGCATTGCCGCGAAATCGAGCATCGATGTCACCTATATGCCAAAGGCTGAAGCTTCAGGACGCGTGCAAGTTCGCACAGAATGCATGGCAAGAGAGATCACCCTAGCCGCGGACGGCAAGGCGCGGAGTGTCATCTTCTTCGATGCAGAAGGCTGCGAACAAGAAATCCAGGCTCGGGTCATCATTGTGGCTGGCAATGCAGTAGAGACTCCCCGGTTGCTGCTCCTGAGCCGTTCCCCTCAATTTCCCAACGGATTGGCCAACTCCAGCGGGCTGGTGGGCAAGTACTTCATGGAACATTTGTCGATCTTTAGTTTTGGGCTGTTCTCGGAGCGATTGGATCCCTGGAGGGGCGTCCCTACTGGCGGCATGCTTCAGGATTTTTACGCGACAAACCCGCGCCACAACTTTGCCCGGGGGTGGAACACGGTCGTCATCTACGACAAGCACTGGCCATTATCCATAGCTCACCGCGTGCAAGGCTGGGGCGCCCGGCACAAGGCCCGCACCAAAGAGTTGTTTGGCCACATCGCCGGGCTTTGCACAGACGGAGAGCAATTACCCGATATTCGAAACGAGGTGACGTTGGATCCAGAGGTCAAAGACCTCTACGGCTTGCCTGTGCCGCGAATTGTCAATGAGCCCAGGGACAACGACAGGGCCATGATCCAATCGATGTCATTGCGAATCAGGGAGATCCTGGAAGCCGCAGGAGCCCTTGAAATCTGGGAAGAGGGATACGTGCCGGGGAATTCGGCCCACTACCTAGGCACCTGCCGCATGGGAGACCACCCGGCAAGTTCTGTGGTTGATCGATGGGGCCGAACTCACGACGTTCCGAATCTTTTCATTAGCGATGGAAGCGTTTTTGTGACCGGAGCTGCCGTTAATCCGGCTTTAACAATCTCGGCCCTTGCCACCCGCATCTCCGAGGCCGTCGTTACGGGGTTCGCTCGGGGAGAGCTTTGATCTTGACAATCCATCTGTCTGCCTAAAGCAGTCAATGGAAAATACCGATGGAGTTTGAGTATGCGATTGCGAAAGCCGATGAACAAACAACGAGTCCATTCAAGCCGGGAGACAAGCGAGACCCTGGTACGAATCGAGCCCTCCCAGGGATGGGTCTCTTTAAGGTTGCCTGAGCTCTGGGAATACCGCGAGTTGCTGTATTTTCTAACTTGGCGCAATGTGAAAGTCCGATACATGCAGACCGTACTTGGCATCGGATGGGCCATCATCCAGCCCCTCTTTACTATGGTCATCTTCAGCCTCTTCTTCGGACG
>JBGPHY010000138.1:0-10764 GCA_041484625.1 Terriglobia bacterium
CTTCTCGTTGCTAATCAATCCGCTTCCTTCCACCTTTACCATCACGGGTGTGTCAGATACCGCCCTGCCTGGACAGCAGATCAGTGCAGGAGTGAGTCTGAATTCAGCGTACACCCTTTTGATTTCCGGGAAATTGCTCCTCACTGTCACCGCTGACGTGGATGATCCGACGATCCAATTTGCGACCGGAGGGAGAAGTGTCGACTTTACCATTCCCGCTGGCGCTACTCAGGCCGTCTTTCCGGGGATTGTCACGGGGCTCGGCTTCCAGACTGGCACAGTCGTCAGTACCATCCAGCTGAGTGTAACGGTGGAAGTCTCAGGTTCTGTCTTGCCGTTGGACCCGGATCCGACCAGAACCATAACCGTGACGCGGACGGCTCCAGTCATCAGCAGTGTCCGGTTCGGCTCGCAGAGCAGCAGTGGATTCACTGTTCTGGTCGACGGGTTTGCCGTATCCCGAGGCATGACGCAGGCAGTTCTTGAATTTTCACCTAGGGCCGGAGCCAACTTCCAGTCAGTACCCTTTACCCTGGATGTCGGTAGTCTGTTTGGTGCATGGTATGCCCGTGAGGAGTCCAGGAATTACGGGAGTCAATTCGAATTGACGGTCCCGTTCACCTCGCAAGGGGACGCGGGGGCAGTCGGCTCTGTGACTGTGAGGCTGATTAACACGGACGGGACCAGTGGACCAGTGACCGCATCGAAGTAAACGACTTCGGATTTCAAATGGACTCCTCGGAGAACCGCCAGATCGCAGGAGACGGAAACTTTACCGTCTCCTGCCGCTGAAGCGATCAGGAGCTTGTGCGGGTGTAGGATGCCACGAACACGTTTTCCTGCGGTGCCGTCTTCATGTTGTGTGTTGCGTAGTGGGGAGCGGGGGAGTGCTCGCCTGAAGATCCTGCGGGGCGCGTTCTGCGATGCCTTCATTGGCGGAGAAATGGAGCTCTGCAAAGCTCAATCCTTCGCCGTTTTCCCAACGGGTAGTGCCTCGGGAGATTCCACAGGCTTTAGCTTAACCAGCAGGTGATGGTTTTCTGCAGTGATTTCAAATTCCTGGAGGAATACCTCGAAGCCTTCGGATCGGACTCGCAATGTGTATTTTCCCGGGGGAACGATCACGGGAAACTGGAATGTTCCCTGATCATCGGCCCGAGTCCAAGTCAGCAGGTTCTCCAAGGTCGCCTGTTGGCTTCCCGCTTTCAGCAGGCCCACCAGGGCCCTGCGAACGGGTCCTTCTTTCCCGCCCACCACTTCACCTTTGACCTCCAGCCGCTCAGGGACGGGGAGTGGCGCGAGGGTTCCCAATTTACCGCTGCGGTATTGATCCAGCATCCTGGCGACCAACTCCACCGGGCGTACCAGGCCGACTGAACCCAAGGTGACGTTGGTGTCTGGGAACCCATCGTTGTCAGTGTCCACCATCTGAACGTCGGGGCGGACCTTCGTCGGAATACCAATCAGCTTACCCTCGTGATTCACCACTGCGCCCCCACTGCTACCGTGAGTAACCTGGGCGTCAATCTTAATCCAATCCTCCATTTCTTCCTTCCCTGAGATTTGGCCCCGGGTCATAGTGACGGTGGAACCGCCGGCTTTTGGAAAGCCGACGGCATAGATTTCATCCATAAAACTGAGCGATCGGGACTCTCCCAGGGGAATTGCTTTGAAGACGCGGTTGGAGCCAATAGGATGGCCATCAGCATCGGCCACAATGCGTAAGAGCACCAAGTCGTTTGCCGGGTCTTGAAGAACGATTTCGGTCCGAAAGAGGCGAGACCGGTCCAACGGGCTGTAGGAATAGTCTGGATCAACCAGGTTGACATAGATGGAAGAATACGGTCTATTTCCATCGCTGATAACATGGTAGTTCGTGGCGAGAATTCCCTCAGGACTGACCACGACTCCGGAACCCTCCATCCTGACCTCGGTATCGCCCTTGGAGTTGTTGATTCCCGCCATGACCTGGCCGACCGTCGACACCAAGTCCGTCACATTGTTCAATACTGTGACCAGAAGCAGGCCTGTAAAAAGCAAAAGGGTATTGATCACGATCTGCAGTATCGGGACTTCGGGAATTGAGGCCAGAAGCAATGCAAACCCCTATAAAGGTCCGTTGATTCTCGCCTGATGACAACTGCTGATTGTCTTCTCGCGGCGGTCATTCGTGTTTCAGCTTGATATCGGTGTATACCGCGTTGTTTTGATCCTGGTTAGTATTAATAACGATGGTCGACTGAGTGACCGGAGCCGAAATGGATTGGGCAGGAGCTGATGCGGATGCCGGAGCCTTGGACTCTGGAGTCTTCTCCTGAAAGAGAACCAGATCTCGGGACCGAACGCTCTGATTCAGTTCTTCGACAACTGATACCACGGAAACAGAACTGTCTTCCTGCGGCTTGGCCTCCTGGGGGGCCGATTTGATGGGGGTACGGCTTAACACCACGGTCAACTGTTCCACTCCCGGGTTGTTGTCAAAGGTAAACCACTGCCCCGCCGGTACGGAGTATGTGATGCCACGCTGGACGCGATTATTGCCGCCGTTAATTTGAGGGTGAGGGAACAAAACCCTATCCCGTCCAGTCGACCCTTTCTGCAGCACATATAAATAACCGTCCACGTTGGATTCGAATTGCAGACGAACCTTGTCACCGGAATAGAAAGTGTGGGCCGGGTCTACTTCATGGATGTCACACTCCGGCGTGCGCATCAGGATCTTGTACTTCAAACCCACCCGCCGTTCGGGAGCACTGATGTTCACTGCGGGCGATGCCGGCTTCCTGGGAGTCGCCTTTTTGACCGGCTTGGGCGTCGGTTCGGGTTTGGGTGGCGGCGCTTTTGCCGGAAGGGTGTCAGCATAAAACATGTTCGAAAGATCACGAGTGTTCTGATCGGGGCCCGATTGGGACTGCGTCCCCGCCCAACAGAACCGGCTCACTCCCAACAGAAAAAGGGAAAGGGCCAGAATGAAGCGATGTCGCATGGGCTTCCTCCTTGCAAAGTGTTTAAAGTTCACTGGGCCTGATAGAGGGGTAATAGCTCTTCCTGGTCTCGTCTCAATTATCGAGTGAAAGACTGCCTGAAATTAGCAAGTTGTCAGCCTTGAAGCAAGGCCTTTTTGCCCGTGCCTACTAAACCGCGCGAAGATTGACAAGGCTGCGCCCAGTTGCTAAGCTTCCAGACCATTAAGTAAAGATAGCAGAATCGATCTTGTGGGAGTTCGGCCTGCTGAGGAGTCTCCACCATGGAAGAAAATCTTAACGTACAAAAGCTCCTGGTTCTGAGAAAAGTGACCCGTTCCATCTCCGAGCATCTGAGGGGTCAGATCCGGAACTACTTGAACACTCTGGCCCCTTTGCTGAGGCCTCGCACAGTACTTGGCGAGTATATTCAGAGCAGCAGCAAGGAGGCCGTCCGCGGTGCTGACAAGGCCTTCATGGACCTGCAAGCTCTCTATGAGAGTGTCGCTCCGAGCAAACCCTTCAATCTCTCTAAGGAGATCAACGCCCCCATTGAAATTTTGAGTTCCACACCGGAAATCGTCCCGTTGGAATACTCTTACACGGCCAGGACTGACCGGGAGGGCAAGACCGTGACTGTGACTTCTCCCCTGAAGTGGGTATTGACTTATAGTGGCTTTGCGCCTGCACGGTTAAAGGATCTTCTGGTGGACCGGAACCGCTCGTTCGAACGGCTCAGGGAGTTCTTGGTCCACTTCCTGGTCATGAACACAGTAGCCATCCGCCAGACTGGTGTGGCAGAAATCCTGGGAGCGCTTCATTTTCCCATCAGCACCGAGACGCTGCCGGATTTCGGCCCTCTGCCCATCACCTGCATCTCCTGTTCGGTATCCACTCTGAGGCCGCCGGATACCGTGATTATCGAGAGCACAGAAATCTCGGGCATGAACGCGTTTGAGGAAGTGGTAAGCCTGCAGGATATTGTCAGGATGAGTGATCCACTTAAAGACCAATTGATTCAAATGGTGAAAAGTCATGGAGAGGAATTGCTGCCTCTTTGACTTGAGCGGCTCGTGAGGCAGGCCAGCGTGCCTAAAGAGAATCTCCGACCAGAATGAAAGGAGCCCAGAAGAACGGAGGGCTGTAGCGACGGTTTTCGATGAGTTTTAGCTGCGCGCCCTGCAGTGCGCCAGCCGATGTGATTTTAGTTTTCCCTCCCCCCCTTTCCAGTATCCGACTGTAGAACTCGGTCATGAGTGCTGCAGTGGAAAGGTCGTCCACCGGCCAAAGTGAAACCCCCACCTCCCGCGCCCCCGCATACATGAACGCTCGAGTCAGGCCGACCAGCCCTTCTCCCTTGCGGATCTTCCCTAAACCGGTCTTGCAGGCTGAAAGCATCACTAGCGGGGACCCCAGCTGGAGATTGAACACCTCCTGGGTGCGGAGAAATCCGTCATTTTCGGGGGGGTTGCCGACGAACGAGAGAACCAGCCCGGACAGTTCCGGGCGTTCTGCATTCAGCCGAGAGAAACTAGCGGCCTGCTATTGCGAAGAGAACGGCCGGCCGGGGATCGAACCGGTGTTGTTGTTGGGAATCAGTGTATTGCAGTTCCTGGAGCGCGCACCGGATCGGGAAGCGATCTAACGGCTGCGCTATCATTTGGGCTCGAAGCTGGCCTTAGGGCAGGAACTGAGGGGAGAGGAGTTTCACCCGACGGTTCTGGTGCGATTTCGGCGACGGCTGATCGAACAGGAACAAGGACGGCTGGCCTTGGATCTGGTCTTGGAAGGGTTGAAAAAGGAAGGCTGGCTGAAAGAGAGTCGGCGGCAACGGATCGACTCGACCCAGGTGTTGGGGCTAGTGGCACGGATGAGCGAGCTGGAGTGGTTGCGGGAGACGCCGCGGCTGGCCTTGGAAGAGATGGAAACTGCCATCGACGATCGGCCGGAATTTTGGGAGGAACGGGTGGAACGGTATCTGGAAAGCCAGCCGGAGTACCGTTGGTCGAGTGAGGTGATCCAGCACAAGGTACAACAGATGGGTCAAGACATGCTGCGGCTGTTGGACTGGATCATGAGCCAGGCTTCGGGCTTGGAAGAAGGAAAGCAAGTGCAATTGCTGGGGCGAGTTTTTGAGGAATACTTTGAAGTAGCGGTGGATGGAGTTCCCACGAAGCGAAAGGCGAAAGAGCGAGTGGTGACCGCTTTGCGCAATCCGCACGAGCCGGAAGGGGAATGGAGTGCCAAAGGGGCGGGGGAGCACAAGAAGGAATGGGTGGGCTATAAGGTGCAAGTGGCAGAAACGGTGGAAGACTCGCCCGTGGAAGCGGGAGAACCGACCACCAACTTTATCACGGCCATCGAAACGCAGCGGGCGACCGAAAGCGATGAAGCGGGATTTGAGCAAGTCAAAGAGGTGCAAGCGGCCAGTGGTCTGGCAGTCCCTCAAGAATGGTAGGTGGGCACGGCTTATGTCTCTGGACAAGTCTTGACGGAATCGGCAGCCGCGGGGCAACACATCTGGGGGCCGGCACAACCGGCGCCAGTGCATGGTGCGGGCGAGTTCAAATCGGATCAATTCCAAGTCCACGTGGAAGAACGTCGGGCGATCTGTCCAGCAGGAAAACCGAGCACTCAGTGTAGCCAGTTGCGGGTGGAAAAGACGGGCGCGGTAGATTACCGGTTTGAATGGAGCTGGCACTGCCGAGACTGTCAGTGGGCTGCGCGCTGCCTGGGGCGGGGACAATCGCATCGGACCTTGGTCGTGACTCAATATCACACCGCTTTGCAGGCGCGGCGACTAGAAATGAAAACCGAACCATTTCGTCAACGCCTGCATCGGCGCAATGGGATTGAAGGGACACAAAGCGAGTTGGTCCGTGTGCATGGGCTCAGACACGCTTGCTATCGGGGCTATAAAAAGCTGGCTCTGCAGAATTATCTGATTGGAGCCGCCCGCAACATCAAGCGTTGGCTGCGGCGGGTTGCTTGGGAGATGCAGCCACCAGAAGTGGCCCTCTGCAACACAGCCCAGAAAGGGGGGGCTCCACAGCCACCGGGTGAGAAGAGCGGCAGGATGTGAGGAAAAACCATCTTTCTCAAAAACAATCTGCGCCATTGCCAGCTCTTGCTGACTCACACCCTCTCAATGTCGCATAAAATCAGGGGTTTTGCAGCAGAATCAAAAGTGAGGACTGACCCCTTTGGGATTGCAAGATTGTTCGAATATTGGGTTGCCCACCCGCGATAACGGGCAACGTTGGTTCAGACGACGTTGGCGGTTTTGAGGAGGATGGGAATGAGGCGGGTGGGAAAGGAATCGTGGGCGACGCTGGAAATGCCGATGCAGACAATTGGGTAGAGAGTGCAGGCGGTTTCGACGATGGCGAGGTCGCCGGTGATGAGGTTGATGCCATCGCCGCGGGCTTTGCCGGCGGGGGGTGGGGCGACGGAGGTATCGAACTTAAATCCGGCGGTTTTCAATCCCGGGAGGATTTGAAATTCAACGTTGGCTTGGGTGCCGGAGGTCTTGCTTTGGGTCTCCAACTCGGCATCGGTCTTGACAATGGGTGGTTTGCCCTTCAGGGCCAGTTCGGCGTTTTTCTTGGCGAGTTCATCCTTCAATTGAGGCACGGTTTTCTTATCCAGGGTGTGGAAGCAGATGAAGCGGGATTTGCCGGCGGCGTTGCCCAGCTTGGCCCGGTTGGTTTTGCAGAAGTTGACGTATTCGGCGTTGCCGGAGCCGTAGGTGCAGTCCAAGAGGCCGAGGTCGGTGGGGGTGGAGTTGGCGAGGGTGGAGATGGCGGTGGGGGTGAGCGTAACACCTCCGCCAGAGTGTCCGCAGAGGAAGAGGCGCTTGATATCGGTGAGCGTGGGCTTGGTGGGGAGGTAGGGCGTTCCGCCGCAAGCGGCGGATTTAGAGAGCGCATTGAGATGTTTGAAGCAATCATCAACGAGGTCGCCCAAGGCTCCGACGGCCTTGGGATCGAAGCCGCACTCCACGCCATGCGCGACGGGGTGCGCGTTTTCCGGCGCCAGGACGATGGGCTTTTTGTTGGCGTCCGAGGCGGCGGCCAGTTGGTAGCGTTTGGGGGCGCAGGTCATGTCAATGAAGACCGGGGGTTTGAAGTTCGGAACCTGGGTTTGAGCGACGGCCAGTATTTTTCTCTTCTTGGCATTGTTCGGCTCGGGGTCGTTCGGGTCGGGAATTTCTCTGACGATATCGTCCCCCTTTTTCGCCCAGTCGGGTACGACGCAGACGCCGCCGGCGTCCATTCTGACCCAGTTTTTGTGTCCATGAAAATAAAGCAGGACGGAGAGCTGACCGGCCGGCGGGGGCGGCACAAAGGCCCAGACAGCTTTGAAGTCACAATGTATATTGGGGCTGAGAGCGTTCACAAAGCAGGGGGTTTTGTCGGAGAAGATCATCGCGGACTTACAATCAGCCATCGCGATATCGCCCGGGCAGACCAAGGGTGCGGCGGGCGTGGGCAGGGCGGCGGGTGGGGCAGTGGTTTTTCCGTTGGCCATGGCATGGGTCCTTGGTGGCTGAAAATCATTCGCAGGAGCGCGCTATTTCTTCTGACTGCGGGCGGGCGGATCGCAGTTCTGGTGACGTTTTCTCAGTTCGGCGGTAACGTCGTCCACCGTTTTGCCGGTGGCGGTCTCACAATCCCGCTGGAACGCGCTGAGATTAGCCTGGGGTTCGTCCTCCGACGCGTACCCCATGTTGTGCAGGCGATGCTGGTCTTCTTTCAGGACTTGCTTCGCAGCGACTTGCTCGTCGCCTTGGGGTTCAGGCTGGATATCGACGACGATATCGCTTTCAAATTCAAATCCCTCGTCAACGGGCGGGCCGTCTCTCAACTGCTGAATTTCCTCTTCCGTAGCGCCGTCGGCCCGTAGTGAATCTTCAAACGGATCGATATTCGGCTGCGAGCCTGGGGGCGGTTTTCTCTGGTCGTCCCGCCGGCTCCAGCGGACCGTGACGGTGCTGGGGACTTCGACGTCGTGCAGTACGATGTCGCCCTGGGAGTCCGCGCGATCGAGGCGCGATTCCCTTCCGGCGACGGCCGTTACAAATGGGGCACCGGGGATGGGTTGGGCAAGGCGGTCGAACAGGCGGATCCGGAACACCCGGAGGATGCGCTCGCAGGGGGATTTATTGGAGAGCCGGTCATAGAAGCGGCAGGCGAAGGTGTCCAGCGTCTCCTCGAATTTGCGCGGTTGGTCAGGGAGGCGGGTGTTGCGGCGCTTGTCGCCGTCGGAGAAGAATCGCTTTTTGCAGCCTTCGGAGCCTTCTTTGGCGCGCGGACACGGCCACTTGGATGGATTAACTCGGCTCCCTTTGCGAAAGATCAGCACCATCACCCGTCGGTTCGGTGCATTGGCATTATTCCGCGCCGTCTTGTCCTTATCCTGTTCAAACTTTGTCTGATCTTTCTGCGAAAAAATCAGCACAGGGTTGAACTCGCTACACCCCTGCAAGTCTCCCTTTCCTCCAGCGTCGTCCCCATGCCCCAAAAAATCTTCCTTCTTGAGCTTTAACTCAGGACCACATAGCTTCTCCATATACTGCCCAAACAGCTCTTTTCTCTTCCCCGCGTTATGCTCATGCTGGATCGCTTGCTCTTGGTTACTCTTCCCCGCCGGCGCCGGTGAAACTGTGTCCAGCATGGTCTCTAAGGCCTTTCTTCCCCACTTGTCGTTGCCAAACGGCTGACTAAACAGTTTCTCCCATAAGTTCGTATCGCGCGTGAGCAGCGCGTATATCGCTGTCGCCCGCCGCCCGCTTAGCTGCTTGTTGTAATCGTCATTTCCGGTCGGATCGGCATGGCCAAACACAGACAATGGAAATCCTGGCTTTCCTTCGGACTTCGAGGTCGTTGGATGATCCTTCACTAACTCCGCAAGGTTCTTTAGCTCCACCTCTATCCCAGGGACAACAAACGAAGAATCGAACTCAAAGCGAACGTCTTCTAAGCGCCAACAAGCTACGGGAATAATCCCAGTTCTGACCGTGTTGTGCTCGCTCCCAGTGGCCGATCCCACTCGCGCAGCCACCTCCGGTGTCAGTGGGTGTTTCGCCGCTATGCCACCCTCTGAAACGACATGCGTTAATTCAGTCTGTGGGTCGCTCATTTCTCAGTACTCAACTATGAAACTGACTGGGCAATTTCTCTAACCCCGCCGGCTTAACAACCATGCACCTGCTTGAGCTTCGCTTGAGTGTTCGGCCCGCACTTGCCATCCACTTGCAAGCTATGGTCACACTGAAACTCCTCGACGGCCGACTGAAACATCGCTTTGTTTTCCTCTTCGCTCTTCCCCTCCAACGGCCCGGCAAAATACCCCAAGTTGTTCAAGCGCGCCTTCTGCCCGGACACTTCGTCCACCGGGTCGAGGTGGCCGATCTTGATCGGAATCAGAATTTCATTAATTGGCGTCTGAGGATCTTTGATTGTAAGAAAGCCTCGCTCGTCCGTCGCTTTGATGTCCTGCTCGATTCTTCCCTGACCATTTGTCGTTAATTTGAACTCCTCATTATCAATACGTAGTTCAGCCTTGGCGTTGGCAATAGGCTTTTCATACAGGTCTTCCAGAACCAGCCGCAGTTTGAGCTTCTCTGTCTTCAACTCAAACCGGTGCTTCTGCTCGGTGTTCCGCGATTCTTCTTTTTGACCCTTATCAGGGATGAACAATTGGTCCCCAGGAAAAATCACATTGGGATTCTGCCGCTTCTTTTTCAGCTCCGCGTTCTGCCCATGATCCCAGATTGTTTTATAACTGGAAAATCCATACTTCTTGGCAATGCTGGATAGATGCTCGCCTTGCACCACGGTATGATGGTGTGCCACTGTCGCTCCCCTCTTTGTTCTTCACTTACTGGCTGAACCAGCTTCGAAGACCCCGAGAAATTGCCGCATTCAGAGAAATTTCAGAAGAGTCCAGGAGCTGGTCGAGAGCTAAGCGCTGGCCCTCATTCAAGTCCGGCCGGTCGACGCGAGCCGCATTGGTCCTAGGATCGAAGCAATACCCATAAACGCGCTGCAATACCACACCGGCACTGGCAGCTTGCCCCGCCGCGGCCAAGTGCAGCGCCAGTTGAAGCATCCCTTCGGCTAGGTCGCGCAAGGCCTGAGGATCCTGCTCACTCGGTTGGCCCAGATAATGGGCTACCGTAGTCCGCCGGTCGAGAGCAGGAATCTGGTTATTGGCTAGGTAGATTCCAAGCGCTCGCATGACCAAGAGGTTTTGGTAAACGCTTCGATCGTAGTCAAACACTAGCTGGAAAAACGTGGCTCGTGGCGGAGGGATTTTCCCCAGGGCAACGGCAACTTGGGAGGGATCAAGCCCCGGTCCCGACCGCAATGATTCGTGGAACCGCTTGGCGCTCTGCCATACCTGCTCAACACTTGCCCCTCCTCCGAGATAGACCACCCGTTCTGCGTTTTCGATCAGTTGCGGATCGAATGCCAGCACACACTCATCGCCTACGGTCGTGGGTAACCAGTCTTGCAGGCCGAGCGCGCCCGACTCAGGGCCTTCTCCTTTGGAGCCGTTCGTGACAAAAAGCTTCCGGCTCACGGGCGGTAACGCTTCCTTCACCCCGAGGGTCACCCGGTACGGCACGACGAATAGCCCAGCGATGTGGGACTCGCGGCGCATGGGAGTCTGTTCCACACGGGTAACGACGAACCGCGCGATATGAGGTTGACCTAGGAAAACACGCGGCTGAGACGAAACTCCTGGACCACCTGCCGCCTCTGCTGAGGCGGGCGAATCTTTTTGGCCAAAGTCA
>JBGPHY010000139.1:0-10761 GCA_041484625.1 Terriglobia bacterium
GGTTAAAAGGGAATGTCGCCAAAATGCTGGCCTTGCGAACCTGCCGAGCCAATCTCGATTGGAATAGCTATTGGTTCCGAAAACTCAAATTGGCGGCTTGAAACCTGTCGCACTTTGAATTGCACCCAGATCGAACTTCCGGTTCGACGCCTTTTTGAGACTCCCACCGTCGCTGGCCTGGCGATGGTGGTTGTCGAGTTTCTGGTCGAGAAAAACGCCGCTGCGGAGGACAGCCAAACGTTGGATACATTGGAGGAGCTCTTAAATGTGGAAGGTGAGCCAAGCACAGGCCATTGACACCAATAGGACTGCGAAGTGCGTGTAATGCTGGCTGTGCTGTTGAGGCAGATCAATGAGAATCGGTTTGATAATAGAGTATTAGCAGTGGCCTACGTTATCAAACCAATATCGACTTAGGGAGGAGGAGGAATGAATCAAGACGAGAGAGAAGACAGTACCATTTACAAGGTCGTTGTGAATCACGAAGAGCAGTATTCGATTTGGCCGGCGGATCGCGAGATTCCGTTGGGATGGAGGGACGCGGGGAAGACGGGTCTGAAAGCGGAGTGTCTTACCTACATTAAAGAAGTCTGGACCGACATGCGGCCATTGAGTCTAAGGAAAAAGATGGAAAATAGGGCACACACGGAGTAGTGGGAAACTAAGGGCAAATTCCGGTGAAGATGGCCAGCTTCCGGAGCGAAGCGACGCTGGGGTACAGGAGGGATCACTCAGCTGGACAACATCGGTCCATACTCGATCAGTTAAAATCATCGTCGTCTCGCTGCTGACCCAGCGATCTCTCCATCTGCTACAATATTTCCTAATCGACTGAAGGACTGTCACTTCGGGTATCTATCTGGCGTTCGGTATCGCAGAACATCATAGAGGCTTGTCCCCGCCGCAAAATGCATTATCATGAAGAACGTAATCATCCAGGCAAAGAGAACCAGCTGCTGTTTCCTCGCCAGACTCAACCAGCCTGTGTTGCTCAGGGAGCGGTTCAATGTCAGGAGCGATTGGGAGGACTTCTCAAGTATTACTATCGGCAGGCGGCCTGAGCCACAGCGGTGGCAATCAGATTCTGTAAAGGTCGGGGACTATAGTTATCGTTAATGAGCAGCGACCTCGAGGCCAAGGGGGCATTTCGCTGGCTACGGCTGCGATCGATTCGATCTGACAACTAACACGACCAGGCCAAGCCAAGGAGGGAGAGGGACTCAAGTGGGCTTGTATCGCCGGAAGAGCGGCGGACGACTTTTTTGGCCAAACGACGTTCAATTAATCCGCCAATTCAAAAGCTAAAGGTAACATTCTTGCCGAGAGCACTGCGCCTGACGGTGCGAAATGTCCGATTCCTTATTATTGGTATGATCAACAGACTGTCTCAGCAAGCTGCCTATTGCACGGCAGTTACTTTGTTCCTGCCACTCTGCTTGGAAATGTATAAGGCCTTATCGACGAGTGCGATGATATTGGATTTTTCCGCAATGCCAGCGCCCTGCTTGTAACCGGTGACTCCCATACTGACAGTGACCTTAATTCTGGTCCCCTTCGCCACAGTCTCCAGCTCCTCGATGGCTGCCCTTACTCGTCCAGCCAGGATTGTTGCCCCCTCAACATCCGTCTCGGGGAGAATAATGGCGAATTCTTCCCCGCCATAGCGGGCTGCGATATCGTTGGTTCTCACCAGACTCCCCACCGTCTTGCTCAAACTCATCAACACTTCATCCCCGATTGGATGGCCATACGTGTCATTTATCATCTTAAAAGAATCAATGTCGAACAACACCAGGGCGAACGGACGACCGTATCTCTTCGCCCTGGCAATCTCCTGATCAAGGGCCTCCTGAAAAAAGCGGTGGTTGTACAGCCCAGTGAGCCCGTCCCGGGATGCCAACTCCCGGAGCTTGTCATTGGCGTCCTTGAGTTCATATGCAAGCTTCTCCGCCTTTTCCTTTGCCTGCTTGAGCTCAAGCATGAGATAGACATTGGATATGCTCAGGTTGGTAAGTTCTTCATTGGTCTCTTGAAGTATCTGGGAAAACGGCTTCATATTGCCTGGGTCGATTTCAAATGAAGAAATGATTTCAATACTCTTATTGGCAACGGCATCAATCAAGCCATCAACTTCGTCGGCCTTTGTTCCAAACTTCTTTTCGAGGATTTCCTTGATTTCGTGAATTCTCCCCACGCTCTTCGTTCCGTGATAGACCGAGGACAGCTTATCTGACAGCAGGAGTATTTCCTTCTGAACCCGGTACTCATCTGGAACGCCTTCACTCCTATGGTGATAGCGTATCGGCATGTAGATGTTTTCCGGCAGGCCCCAGCTTTTGAGAACTTCGGAGCCCAGTTCAGGATGATCGAAACCAAATATCTTCTTCTCGACATCCTGTACCGGAGAACCGGTTGTTTTTTTCTCATCGAGTACTTCCAGATAATCGTTGGGACGGGAGAAATACAGAATTAGAATGCCGATATCCTGAAGCAACGCAGTGACAAATGTATCGTCGTTTTTTTGTTTGACTAGTGTCGCCGTCAAGTCTGCTGCTACGGCAGCGGTGATTGCTCTTTTCCAGAAAAACTCAAAATCGAAGGAACCGGCTGCCTGGCCCTTCATTCCGTTGCAGATCACAAAAGACAAGGCAATGTTCTTCAGAGCGTTAACACCCAGAATGGCCAGGGCCTTTTCAATGTTATTGACCTTACTGGAGGGGGAATAATACGAAGAGTTCGCGATCTGCAATATCTTGGCCGTCAGCGCCGGGTCGGACTGGATGATCTGAGCCAGTTCCCCCCAGGACCGGTCATCCCTCTTCACCGCGTCAAGTATACGAACAGCGATCGCCGACGGGGTTGGCAATCTCAATTGGCCATTCAGCATATTGTCAATTCTCGCCATAGATTTGCGGTGCCCTCTTGGGAGTAGATAGCCAATCTGAGAAGGTGGTTTGCTTCCCCTTATTCAACTTGGAACAGTTTATCGATGGGCTCCCGGCACATGAGCATTCCATATTTAAAGCGTGCGATAAAAGAGCCGAGGGTCCTCTGTGCAATTATCGGCCCGATAAGATATCGCCTTTAAAGTCAGAAAAGGAACGACTGGAGAAGCGAATTGAACCCGCACAAGCTTCCAGAGCCGATCCGAAACGCCAGGATTCGGCTGTCCGGTCTAATCGGAGAGGCTCGCCCCGCCAGGATTTCCGCCTACGACCCGTGGACCAATCGCTGAGGGAAGGCCCGGCTGGGAGGACAAACGCTGAAATTGACTCAATTCTCGCGGTCCTTGGTGATCCGAATGGGATGGCTCCTACGATCCGGTACCCAGTCGGTGTCCGAAGGGTGTGCCTCTCACCCCAGTCAAGCTCCAATGTTCTCCACGGCTGTGCTCTCCTCAATCTCTGCCCTTTTTCCTCAACTTTTGCTTGCCCCCGGATTACCTCGTTGGCTCCACCTTTTGTCGGGTTTGTGCTAATCTGACGTGGATCCAATCACCAGAGCAAGGGAACTGAAGACAATGAGATCAGCCACGCTTCTGAAGATTCTTGTCACGCCTGCCCTTTTCTTGACTGCGCACACCGCATCAGGAGTAGATCGCTCCGTTCCGCCGACCGGTTATCGCGATTGGACGGTGTACGGTGGGGGTCCCGATGGCCTGCGCTATTCCGCCCTTCGCCAGATCAATCGCGACAACGTGCAAAAACTACAGGTTGCCTGGACCTTCGATACAGGCGATGTGTTCCCAGGTTCCGAGATGCAGTGCAATCCAATCGTGGCGCACGGACTGCTCTACGCTACGACGCCCAAGGCCCGCCTGATCGCCCTGGATGCGGCCACCGGCAAGCAACGTTGGAGCTTCGATCCAAACCAGGGCAAGAAGATCTTCGGCAAGGTCCGTAATCGGGGTGTCACCTATTGGGAAGAGGGAGAGGATCAGCGCGTTTTTTTTGTCGTGCGGCAGTATCTTTATGCAGTCGATGCGAGGACCGGCAAGCTCATTCTGGGTTTTGGGGACTCTGGGCACGTCGATCTTCGACAGGGGCTGGGTCGTGAACCCCAAACCCTCTCTGTTTCAGCGACTAGCCCCGGTGTAGTCTACAGGGATCTCCTTATTATCGGCAGCATAGTGAGCGAGGACCTTCCAGCCGCTCCGGGCGATATCCGTGCCTATGACGTTCGGTCCGGGAAGATCCGCTGGACCTTTCACACGATTCCTCATCCCGGGGAATACGGGTACGAGACCTGGCCAAAGGACGGCTGGAAATACCTCGGCGGGGCTAACAATTGGCCTGGAATGAGCCTGGACGAAAAGCGGGGCCTGGTCTTCGTGCCCACGGGTTCTGCTGCCTTTGACTTTTATGGCGCAAATCGGATTGGCGACAACCTCTTTGCCAATTGCCTAATTGCCCTCAAAGCCCAGACAGGAGAGCGTGTCTGGCATTTTCAGGGGGTAAAACATGACGTTTGGGACCGTGATTTCCCTGCCCCTCCAAGCCTGGTCACGGTGAAACGGGATGGACGACTGGTGGACGCGGTGGCACAGACCACAAAATCAGGTTTCGTCTTCCTATTCGAGCGTGAAACCGGCGTGCCGCTTTTTCCGATCGAACATCACAAAGTCCCAGCGTCAGATGTCGACGGAGAAGTACTGGCAAGAACTCAAGCGTTCCCAGTGAAGCCACCTCCTTTCGCTCGCCAGATGTTTACTGAGGATATGGTCACCAACAGAACCCCCGAAGCACACGACGCAGTGTTGAAACAATTGCGAAAGGTCCGCAGTGGAGGTCAGTTCACACCTCCAAGTCTCGAGGGAACGGTGGTATTCCCTGGGTTTGATGGGGGTGGAGAATGGGGTGGTGCTGCGTTCGATCCTGAAAGCGGGATGCTGTATGTGAACTCCAACGAAATGGCCTGGATTCTGCGGCTGGTGGCGCGACCGCGGGCGAAAAGCCGGACCAGTGGCCGAGAAATATATGCGGCCAATTGTGCCAACTGCCATCGTTCAGACTTAAAGGGCAGTCCGCCGGAATTCCCGGCGTTGATGGGACTCGGGGACAAGTACACGGAAGACGAAATCGCCACTGTCATCCATGAGGGCAGAGGGCGGATGCCCGGTTTTGCCCATCTGGGTGAGGCGGGCATTCGGGCAGTTGTCGGCTATCTGGTGTTCGGCCAGGATAGCAAAGTCCTGGCCGATTCCAGCGCGCATCTGCCCCAACCGCTCAAGTACACACACGATGGTTACAACAAATTCCTCGACCCGGAGGGGTACCCTGCAGTGGAACCACCCTGGGGGTCCCTCAACGCGATTAACCTGGATGAGGGGAACATCGCCTGGAGTGTACCCTTCGGCGAATACCCGGAGTTGGCCGAGAAAGGAAAGCGTGATACCGGAAGCGAGAACTATGGGGGTCCCCTGGTAACGGCCGGAGGACTTCTTTTCATTGGCGCCACCGATCGCGACCGGAAGTTCCATGCTTATGACAAAGCTACGGGAAAGCTCCTGTGGGAAACCGTTTTGCCAGCAGCCGGGAATGCCACACCGGCAACCTACGAGGTGGGAGGGCAGCAGTTCGTGGTCATTGCTGCCGGGGGCGGCAAGTCGGAGGCACCTTCCGGCGGGACTTACGTGGCCTTTGCGCTTGGAAAGTGAGCCCCTGGCTCGAGGTTGTGGTCTCTGGAATCTCCTCTTCCGTGAAGCGATCACGAGTCCGAACCTACCTGGCGGTGACGGAACGACTCTGTCGCCTGCCATTCGGAAAGCGTGCGGCTTTCCTAATTTAGGACATGGTCACGCCTTGCTCCCACCTCGCCGCCTCCCCTTCCCAAATTCTCCGGCGGCTTGACAGCACGAGATTCAGGGAGGGGTGAAAAAATCTTCGGGGCTTCGTTACCCCGGGTTCCAGGCTGGCTCCTGCCTACCGGGAACCCAGGACAACCTTATGGCGCTGCGCTGGAGCGCTCTTGCTGGAAGGCATGCATCCTGCGCGCCGAATTTTCATCGAATCCACGGATCCGGCAGATCGGGTGTCGTTATGGATTGCTTTTCAGTTCTTGTCAGGTCCTACTGACATACCATTCACGGCCAGGGTATGAGACTGTTGATTCGACTTGTTTTGTTCTTTCCCTGAAGGGGATAATCTGATCAGCTCAGGGTTGCGCGAAGCGCTACCCTCTGGAGTTTGGACATTTCAATTCGGCGAACCGCGAAGCGGTTCGATATTAATAGCCGAGGGTTGGTCCGCTTCATGGCGGACCAACCCTCGGAAACATGAACAAAATGGGAAAGCAACCCTGAAGGGTTGTATCCAACCCCGTTATCCGGTTGGATGGGTTCCGAGGGTAGGCACTAATCGCGTCAACCCTCGGCTGAGGAAGGGAACCACTTCGTGGTTCTAGTGTTGCGCGAAGCGCTACCCCGGGGTCACGGTTCAAAGATTCCCCCTTCCCGGAAGAACTAACACTGCCGCGGTATGTATATCCCTTTCAGGGAAGTCAATGATCATAGGGGTCTTATTCCCAGGTTGGCGGCTTGGCCACAACCCTGGGCTGGAGAATGTATTCCCTTCGGAGAATCGCAGGTTTCGGAAAAACGCATCAATGCCGTTCTTGGGCCGTTCAGGCCACCCACTGGTCGAATTGTATGATCGCAACAGCATCGAGCGATGTCATCGTGCGGTTGCCAGAATGTTCTCAGCGCGTGCTTCCAGCGGGATGTTCTAGCCCATAAGCCTTCTCTAATACGGCCAGGGAACGCCGGTAAAGCCGCTCTGCTTCGGTGTTACGGCCCAGGACAGAGCAGATGCTCGCCAGGCCAGCCAAGCTGGCCGGACGCGGGGAAGAAGGACACCCCTATAGGGAAAGCGGCAGCATGGCTGCCGCACTCCAAAACACTCTGCCTTGACGCCCCCTTAGAGATGGGTACAGCGACTCTGGCCCCAAGACACTTTCGTGGACTTCGAGCACAGCCTCAATGTCGACATCCAGAGGCTTCGCCTGGCATTGGGGGATTCGGCCGAAAATCCCAGATTTGTCGAGACTCTGCCCCGCCGAGGCTACCGGTTCATTTATCCGGTTGAGCGGTTACCGCTGGATACCCCTCATCCGGTTTCTTCGCCTTCCCCCGACGGCAGTGCCGGCCTCCGGTCCCCAACGACCCCATCCCCTGTTTCGCTTCCCAAGGCCAAAGAACATGTGCTCAAGCCGGTCCAGATCGAAGAACCTGCTGTACAAGTTGCGCCGGAGACCATCCCGTTCGAGGGACAAATGGTGGAAAAGGACCGGAAAGGAGAAGCATCGTGGCTCTTTGATCAGAGGGGGAGGACGGCGCTCGCCGAGCGCCGCTACGAAGCCAGGAGGTGGGGGCTCTTCCTTGCGGGAATCTTGGCTGTGTTTTTCGTGGGCCTCACCGTCGCTTGGTGGGGCTGGCGTCGCCCTGCGCCCTCGCCCGAATTGAAGCAGCGCAGACTGACAACAAACTCCAGCGAAAATCCGGTCTCCAGCGGGGCCATCTCACCGGATGGAAAATATCTCGCCTATTCCGATTCTGCCGGGATTCACCTCAAACTCATTGAGACTCACGAGGAACGGCTCCCAAATCGCTTACACGTCCGGTAGTGGGTAGAACTACTTTCGAGAGATTTGGGTTATGAACAGCAACCATTGGATGGTTGAGGGTTTCTGAACGATGCCTGATCCAGGGCCAGCCTGGCAACCAACAAGAGCCAATGATGGCCTCGGCCTGAGCTAGGGCTTTCGAGTGGGGGTGCTCTTAATGCCTGTTGAGGCAGTGGCCGCTCTGCGAAGTTTATAGGTGAATTTTCCGAGGCTCTTATTGAGCGGGTTTTCGCGGGAAAGAAATCCCAAGGGCGGTTTCCTACGGACTCCCATCCGCTTCAGTTCCATCAATAACAGGGGATTGTCGCTGTCAAAACTCAATCCTTCCTTCAGCGCATCGAGGGCCTTCACACGCTGTCCCGCCTGGCGGTAAACCCTGAAAAGATTTAGACATAACTCAGGATCATAAGGAGCGTGGTTGATGGCGGCACGGCATAAACTAACAGCCCTGGGGATATCCTTTTCAAAAAGCGCCACAATGAGACCGTGATAGGAAAGATAACGAGGATTTCCCTTTTCTTCTTTGAGCGCCTGCCGGAAGGCGTTGGAGGCTTCGAGCAAGCGATTGTCCCGGAGGAACGTCAGCCCCTCGGAAAAAACCAAATAAGTAAGATCTTTTGACATTGCCTGCTCCGGGAATGACCCCGATCTCCTTTGTATGACTGGCTCCCGAGGTATCCCCGCGGCCGTCAGGACACCTTCCCCAAAGAACCAAAAAAGTCGATAGTAACCATCAACCCGGCTCCTGAAGAGCTTCCAGGTTATCTGGCGAGGACAAGTGTTGTGTTGATCAACTTGTACTGAAACGAATTATACCACCAGGGGAAGGCAAGCGGGAGACAAAAATGGGCAGCATGGTCGGAGGAAATGCGGCAACTCCCTTCGCTCGTCGCAGCTAAGCACGCCGTATAGGGTTAAGGTCTATTTGGCATCCGCAATTTTCAGCCTGGCTTGAGCCTCTCAGACTAAGACCGCATGCAGATCAAAGCGGGCAGGATCTTGAGTCTGTCTTCTCTGTGTCCTGGTGCCTTGGTGGTTCATTTTTTGTTCCCACCACAGGCCGCGTTAAACCTTCGCGGTAAGAAGCCCCGGTTAGGAGGTCTTGATCATTGGCTCAGCTTCAGGACCCAGGCGGGTTGGTTCCTCAGTTCCTCGGGCATGTCGGGCAATTCGATCGAGACGGAACCCGCAGTCTCCTTCCAGCGCAACGGCGCAGTCGTGCCAAGTAAGGCGACAGACTTCAGGTGCGAAGCGCCGAATTCCTTGATTGTGAAGTGTTCCCCCGGCCACCGCGGCAGGATGGCGTAAACGTCGGCTCCCTTGGCGGTGAAGAAGGCCTCGATAGCCGCCTTGCCACTCTCCGGACGTCCCGCCAGCTTGGTCACGTCGTAAGGCGTCATGAATTCCTTGTTGTATACGACGGTCGGGATCGAAGAGTTCGGCACGAAACATGGGCGCGAATTCCGGATACGAAAACTCCGCGCCGTAAACGCGCTGATGGAACTTCCAGGCGGCCGTTCCAGGGGCGTTGGGATTGGGGGCCTGCCTCCCGGTGGTCATTGAATTCCAGTACCATTCCGCATAGGGCTGCTCCTTGGGAACACCGGCGGCAGCGAAGGCTGGGACCGAGTACACCCCCCAATGAATGAAGATGCCAAACTTGGCGTCGCTAAACCAGGCGGGTGTGGGACGGCGATCCACGGAATTCCAGGTCGGTTCATACGGCGGTGCCCCCAGGGCAGTCACTCCGAACAGAAAGAAGAATAAAGCAAGTCGTTTTAGCATGGTGAAACTCTCCTTGTGTCGAAATCCATTTGCAGCTCTGACAGTTCTTTCTCCCCCGCGGACGCGGTCACAACGGCATCTTCTTGGCTGCGGCGGGCTGAATCGGGATATGACCCACTGTTATCTATTTCGCCGCTCCGAGAGACGCAGGTGGTGCCGACGCGGGGGCGCGGTGGATTTCCGGATGACCAGTGAGGTCTCCAGCACGTACTCCACTCCCTGATGTCTCTTGGATCGCGCCATCTTTTCCAGGGCCTCAAAAGCGAGCTTCCCCAGTCGCTCGCGCGGGATATGAATGGTGGTGAGGGGCGGGCGCGCCAGTCGGGCGAACAGAATGTCGTCAAAACCGATGACCGAAACGTCTTCTGGGACGCGAATCCCGACCTCTTCCAGTGCGCTCATGGCCCCCATGGCAATCAGGTCGTTTCCACAGAAGATGGCGGTCGGAAAGACTGGCTGGTTCATCAAGCTGGAGACGGCAGAGGCTCCTCCGTCCAGCCGGTAGTCGCTTTCCAGGACGGGGCCCGGGCGGAGACCGCACGTTCTCAAACCCGCCACAATGGCATTCTGAATCGTGACGGCGGTGCGGTTCCTTTGCGGGCCAGCAATGACGGCCACGTCCTGATGCCCCAGCTTGATCACGTGCTCAAGCGCCTGCGAAATCCCTTGGGAATGGCTGATCTCAATACTACTCATCAGTCTTCGGGCCGGAGCAAGATTACAGAACACCACGCCGACCTGGCTGGGGATCAACTCCTTGGCGACTTCACCGTCCAGCGAAGAGGTCATGACGGCCACTCCTCGCACTTCGCTTTCAATCATTTTTCGGATGGCCGACTGGGTGTGCTCGGGATCGTACTCGGTGTTGCAGAGGAGCATGTCATAGCCGCGTTCCCAGGCGGCGCTTTGAAAACCCTTGATCACCTCCGGGAAAAAGGGATTGGCAATTTCTGAAATCAGGAGACCAAACAAGTCACTGCGGTTCTTGGCCAGGCGTCGAGCGTGGGCATTGGCGTAGTAGTTCAGCTCTCGGACAATGTCCAGGACGCGCTGGCAGGTTTCGGGGGCAACAAAGCGGGTCTTGTTCAGAACATGAGACACCGTGGTCACGGAGACTCCAGCCCGCTGGGCCACGTCCCTCATCTTGTAAGCCATGGCGGTCTCCTTTGCGACGGATTGGTTGGACGACGTGGGTTGCCAAAAAAATCTTGACAGGGGTCGGAAGCGCGTGCTACGTTTCGCAAACGGTTGCGCAAACGGTTGCGGCAATCGCTTGTTTTTCCATTGCTAAGCCTAGCATAGCCAGTCCTGAACCTGCAAGGGGGAATGCTGCCGATAAAAAAACAAAACCCAAAA
>JBGPHY010000140.1:0-10760 GCA_041484625.1 Terriglobia bacterium
GGGGAAACCAGCACTTTGGGCAGTCACCAAAGGAATCGACGACGGGAAGAGTGGGCTAACCAGCTGTTTGGACCGGTCACTCGCCAGCATCAAGTTACCTGTCTTCGGATCGAAGCTGAACCTCATATCGTACTTATCGACTGGCGGTTGAAAGTAGTCATAGCGCAAGCCGAGATTCAAGGTGAGCTTGGACGATACACGAAAGTCGTCCTGCACAAACAAGCCCAGGTCCATGTAACGATTGTATCGCGGTGGGGATCGATCGAAGCGCTTGGTGGAATGAGGTATGCCGAGCAGGAAACTGGCGTAATCAAAGCCCGTGGCAAAACTATCGAAATTTAGGGTGCCGAAATCGCTGTCACAACACTCGGAAATGTTGGCACGGCTGCGTCGCAGGAGCAGCCCTGTCTTGAGGCTGTGTTTTCCTTTCACATAGGTGACGTTATCGAGAACCTCGAAGATTTCCGACATCCAAAAATAACTGGGGTACTCAAACATGCCAGAAAAATTGTCGAAATTGACCGACGGGACCCCGTGGAGCTGCCCCTTGGTGCTGAGATCGATTCCCTGGAGGCCGAATTGCTGCACCACGGAGGCTCCGTTGTGGACACCCCCCAGAATGGAGTAGTCTCGCGCGTAGCCAAAACGAATCTCGTTGAGCAGCGTCGGCGAAAAGGTGTGGGTCTCGGAAACATAGGCATTCCGCGTCTGCCGCTGTTGGGTGCGCTGGAAAATGGTCTCCAAATCTGCGTCCCCTTGATTCGGCAAGACGATGGAGCGAACGTTCAGACGGACGGAAAAGGCGTCCGAGCTCTTCAGTTGGTGATCGAAACGAACTACATATCGATTATTGTGATCGCTCGCCGGATAGAGGCCGCGCCAGTTGGCGGAGAACTCATTGGGGGGCCCATAGTTGGGTTCAAAGAAACCGAATTGCTGGATGTTCAGCGATACCGGGCTAATCCGGTTGGTGGGAATGATATTTCCTGGGAAGGGCTGGCCCGTGGTCGGGTCTGTGATAGCCGTGTCCGGCAAGAGTTCCGAGAAGTCCCCCTTCCGCATCTTCAAAGTCGGAACATTTGCCGTTAGAGTGTCGGCCCCCGGAAATCTTTGCTGCTCCCAGGTGAAATAGAAAAAGGTTCGGTTATGCCCGTCATAGACCTTTGGAATAAAGACGGGACCACCGAAACTGCCCCCAAACTCGTGTCGGGTGGGGCCCTTGGGCTTTTGGGGGGAAAAAGTGTTACGCGCATTAAAGGCGTTGTTGCTGCTGACAAAGAAGGCACTGCCGTGTAACTGATTTTCGCCAGTGCGAGTGGAAATCATGAGGGTTCCCACTCTGGTGAATTCTGCGGAGTTGTTGCTACTCAACAGCTTCATTTCGCGTATCGATTCCAGAGGAGTCTCAACCATGGGGCCGACCTGACCGCCCCAGAGGGCCGTGTTGCTGGTCGTGCCATCAATGGTGAAGTTGGTTTGGTTACTCCGCAACCCCCCCAGAGAATAGCTGGAGCCGTCACCCTGATAGTTGAACGACGTCAACATGAAGAAAGCCAGCGTGCTGCGTGTATTGAGCGGCAGGTTGAGCAAATCCTCGCGCGGGCGCACGTCACCCAGTTGAGCGTTTTCGGTATTCAAGGTAGGATTCGTGGCCTGAACCTCGATGGTTTGACTAACACTGCCTACCTCTAGCACAGCGTCAAAACGCGCGGCCTGCTGCGCCGTTAGATTCATATTGGTGCTACGCGCTTCTTTGAAACCTTCCTTGGAGACAGCGACCGTGTAAGTCCCAGGAGGCAAATCACCAAAGAAGTAGTTCCCTTCAGTGTTGCTCTTGGTGGTTCGCTGGATACCCCTCCCCACGTCGCTAAGCGTGATATTGGCCTCGGGAACGACTGCACCGTTGGGATCTTTGACTACTCCCCCGATCGTGCCCAAAAAAGATTGGCCAAAGGCCAACCCAGTGAGGAGTACAAACATAAGACCTATGCAGGTCAGCTTGGGGATACTTCTCATACAGATCTCCTTTCAAATGAATCTGATAGAGGGCCTCCAGTTGATGGCAGAATGATAGAAAATTGCGCATCACTGGCTTTCTTGAGTTGTGGTTAAACGCAGATCTCGGGAATCTGTCTCAGCGATATCTATGGCAGTAGTGCCTTTGGCAGTAGTGCCTTTCTTTCGCCTTTAAAGAGAACAACGATTGGAAAAAGGATTTGGGACAAAAAAAGTTCACGATTCGTGACAATGCCAAAGTGGGAGCCCGGCTCCGACCGGGCGATTCCTTTCTCATGAGATGATCGCCGCGACGGAGCGCTGCTCCCACACTAAAAGGGAGATTTTCAGGAGAATCCGGAGATCCTCAGCTCAAAAGTCAAACCGAAGACCCAACTGAATGGCTCGAGGTCCGCCGCCCAACGTATCGCGCCGGTCCCCCTGAAGCGTGGTTATCTTTCCGGCATTGTGGCTGGAGATGTCAACGTTCGGATTGCCGAAGTTGGGGTGGTTGAGGATATTTGTGGCCGTCACGCGGAGTTGCAGCCTGCCTTTCTCCTTCACGTCGAAGTGCTTGTACAAGCCGAAATCAAAGTTGGCCAGTCCGGGACCCACAATGACACCTCGAGCGCTGTTTCCAAACCGCCCAGTGGGCGGCAGCGCAAAGGCACTGGTGTCGAACCAACGCGAGATGGTCGGATCCGCCAGCCGAGGGTTGCCTATCTGATCGGGGCGGCCTCCCTCAGTCCGTGTGTTGGAAGGATCTGATCCACTGAAGGTCGGAGTCAGGAACTGACCTGTTTGGAGTACAGCCACCGCTGAGACCTGCCAATTGTCAAGCAGTTGTCGCAGTGCGTTGGGAAAACTGGACTCAGAAGGTTTCTGAGCCCTGAAAGGAAGTTCGTAGAGGGCCTGGCCAACGAACCGGTGGCGGGGCGTCCAGAAGATATTCCCCATCTCCCGGCGACGATTGTAAGGGTTTTCGATGCTGCCGGTCTCGTCATCGTTTCCGACGTCGGTGAGGTTCTTCGCCCATGTCCACCCCGATTGGAATGTCAAGCGGCGGGTGAACTTCCGCTCGACGGCCAAATCGAGCGCTTGCAGTTTCTGAATTCCGCCGTCCTGGACAAAATTGACCTGGGAGAAGGATGGGTAGCGGAAGAAATCTCTTGCTCCGGAGTCGCCACCAGGGAATGGCTTGTTGATGTCGCCGTTGTAAGGAATCTGGGTCGTCTTAAAGCCCCGATAGGTTACCCGCGCCACGATCGAAGCGGGAAGTTCGCGCTCGGCCGTGAGGTTCCATTGCTGAATCAAGGGCGCGCGCAGTTCCTTGGAGACTGGGCTAATGCTCTGGGCGCCGATCTCACCCACGCCGGGGAACGGGTTGGGAAATTGTAAGCGCGTCTTACCGTTGCTGATCTCGTTCAAGAAGTCCTCATAGGAATGAAATGGCCCACCAGCGAATGCGTTCATCAAGGTCCAGGCCAAACGCGAGTAATAGATTCCATAACCCGCCCGAAGGACGGTGCGGTTATTGCCGAAGGGTCGGTAGGCGAAGCCGACACGGGGGGCAAGATCGGCATGGTTGCTTTCCAGGAGCGAGCTGGGAGGGAAGCCTGCCGATTCCGCCTTCACAAGGGGGATCGACGATGGGAAGATCGGGCTGACCAGCTGCTTGGACCGGTCGCTTGCCAGCACCAGGTTGCCTGTCTTTGGATCGAAGCCGTATCGCATATCGTACTTATCGACCGGTGGTTGAAAGTAGTCATAGCGCAAGCCAAGATTCAAGGTGAGCTTGGACGATACGTGGAAGTCGTCTTGCACAAACAAGCCCAGGTCCATGTATCGGTTGTAGCGTGGTTGGGATCGATCGAAGCGGTTGGTGGAATGAGGGAGGCCGAGGAGGAAATCCGCGTAATCAAAGCCCGTGGCAAAACCATCGAAATTTAGGGTGCCGAAATCGCCGTCACAACACTCGGAGATATTCGCACGGCTGCGTCGCAGTAATAACCCCGTCTTGACACTGTGTTTTCCTTTCACATGGGTGAGGTTATCGAGGAACTCGTAGATTTCTGACATCCAGAAATAGCTGGGGTACTCGTACATGCTTGAAAAATTGTTGAAATTGACACTCGGGACGCCAGCAAAGCCCTGTTTATTGGCGGTGTTGATCCCCTGAAGACCGAACTGCTCAATGAGTTGCGCGCCCTTGTGGACACCCGCAAGGGTAGAGTAGTCTCGCGCGTAGCCAAAACGAAACTCGTTGAGCAGCGTCGGTGAAAAGGTGCGGGTCTCGGAGACATAAGCATTCCGCGTCTGCCGCTGTTGAGTACGCTGGAAAATGGTTTCCAGATCCGCGTCCCCTTGATTGGGCAGGACGATCGAGCGAACGTTCACGCGGACGGATATGGCGTCCGACCTCTTCAATTGGTGATCGAAACGGACCACGTATCGATTATTGTGATCGCTCACTGGGTAGAGGCCGCGCCAGTTGGCGGAGAATTCATTGGGGGCCCCATAGTTGGGTTCCAGGAAACCGAATTGCTGGATGTTCTGTGACACCGAGCTAATCCGGTTGGTGGGAATGATATTCCCCGGGAAGTCCTGGGCCGTGGTCGGGTCCTTGATGGGGGTGTCCGGCAGGAGCTCCGAGAAGTCCCCGTTTCGCATTTTCAAGGTCGGGACATTCCCCGTTAGCGTGTCGGCCCCCGGGAATTTCTGATGCTCCCAGGTAAAAAAGAAGAAGGTCCGATTGTGCCCATCATAACCCGGCAGGATGACCGGCCCGCCGATACTCCCTCCAAACTCGTGTCGCTGCGGACCCTTGGGTTTCGTGGGGGAGAAAGTGTTACGCGCATTAAAGGCGTTGTTGCTGCTGACAAAGAACGCACTGCCGTGGAATTGATTTTCACCGGCGCGGGTGGCAATCATAACCGTTCCCACCCGGGTGAATTCTGCGGAATTGTTGCTGGATAAGATCTTCAGTTCGCGCACCGATTCCAGAGGAGTCTCAATCATGGGGCCGACCTGACCGCCCCATAAGGCCGTGTTGCTGGTGGTCCCGTCAATGGTGAAGTCGGTTTGCGTGCTCCGCAGCCCCCCTAGAGAATAGCCGGAGCCATCGCCCTGATAGACGAACGACGTCAACGTGAAGAAAGCGAGCGTACTGCGGTTATTGATCGGCAGGTTGAGCAGGTCCTCGCGTGAGCGCACGTCGCTGAGCTGAGCGTTTTCCGTGTTGAGGCTTGAGGGGGAATCAACGACCTCGAAGACCTCGTTGTGTTCACCGAGTTCGAGGATAAAATCGACCCGAACCACTTGTTGTACACCGAGCCTGATACCGGTACGGACACTCGGCTTGAAGCCCTGCAGCTCTACCGTAATCCTATAATTCCCTTGGGGCAGGAGGGGACAAGAATAATAGCCATCCTCGTTTGAGTACAGCTCGCGCTGGGTCCCGCGCTCGAGATTGATGGTTACAATGTGAGCACCTTCGATGATTGCACCCGTGCTGTCGGTGATTCTGCCGGTCAGTTCTGCCGTATTGGTCTGGGAGGGTAGCGTTCCGGTCAGGAAAAGAAACAGGAACCCTGCGATCAGGACGCAATCGAGATGCTTCCCAGCCACGTCTCACTCTCCAATACAAATTCCCTTAGAGCGTCTTCTGTCAGCGAATGGGATCAGAGAAGATATTGTAGTGAGAAGCCCCTTCAGTTGCCACTGTTTTTGGTAATCAGGAGTAAAGGGCCAGAAGGTGTCAAAAATTTCGCAATTCCGGAAAAACGCCGTGTGAGGGCACACGGCCTACAATGAATCCAAAGGCATTACCTCGGGGTTGTAGGCCGGGTCCCCGACCCGGCGGAATTTTTACACACCTTCTCAGTCTTCAAGGGGCTGATCCAGGCGTGCCACAGGCGAAGGTTTGAGGAACCTTCGCCCCTCTAGTAAAAGCGATAGCCCCACTTGAGAGGGCTACAATTAGGAAGTGGCCAAACCCGTCCAGTTCTAGGGGGTGAGGCAAGCTGTCCGCGGAACCTCAAGATCGTCTGCCCAAGTAGAGTCTCACTGAGGCCTCTTTTGTGTGGTCAGAGGATTCTCTGTACTGGAAAAGTCTTTGGTTATCTGTCGCTCAAGGCCCTCGCATTTGATGGGAAGGTCGGCGTAAATCAAGAGCAAATCCTGCACAGCCTGTTCTGAGTTGTGCGCCGGCAGTTCCGCCCCCGCAAAGAGGCCGTTGGTCAAAAGGTCCATTTGCTCCACATTGCGGAAAAGAATGAGAGCTTGGCTGACCCAGTTTGGACTTTCTACAAGGGATTGAATTGGAGGTTCCGCAGTTTTGCTTGGAGCGGACAGGGCATTCCGGCTTGGAAAAGAGTCCAGGATCGGCCCGAACAGGTCTTGAGAACGGTCAAGGCCGGCCCGGATTTCGTGCAGGTGATCTCGGACCATGGCCTCAAGCAACCACTTGGATTGCATGCATGCGTGGTTCATTCGGGAAGGGCCAAATGCTTCAGCCAAGCGGCGCAAGGCCCAGGCGTTTGACAGTGCAGATCGGGAGAGAGTAACTGCTTCGGTGGAAAGCTCTGGGATGTTATGGGGGGTCTTGGCATCCTTTTCAGAAGAGAGACTACTGTCTGGTTTTTCCAAATACCGCTCCAACTGCTCTTGGATCGGTAACCGCGGAGACCTAACCGTAATCGTCGGTTCTGAAGGTGGAGCGTTTAGGGTCATTATCTGACCTTGGTTGGCAGCTGGGACACCCGTCTTCATTGCTTCCTGGATCGTTTGGACCCGCACACTGACGAAGGGCACTCTTCGCAACTCCCCGATTAGTTTCTCCTTTTGCTCAGCCGATACAGCCAGTCCGCGAACTTCAATCCTCCCCTTGGCGAATGGCACGACCTCGATCGATTCACCGAGGCAGGCCTTGATCCGGTGTAGGGCGTAGTGGGCCTCGATCTCCGCCGCCAGCAGATCAGCGGGATCAGGGGACTCAACTGATGATGTCCCCGTGGCCGAGACCTCTGCAGTTGTCGAGGGAGCCGGCATGAAGCTGGAGAAGATGGCAGGGTCGAGGGCGTTCAAGGCCAACACTTGGAATTCTGACTCGGTGACCTGGTAATCCAGAATCCCCTGTACGCCTTGAACCCTGAGGCGCTGCGCCACGGGATGCCAATCAGCAACCCGCACCAGGAGTTCCCCTCTGAGGATGGCATTCTCGGTAAACGGCCCGGAGGGCTCGGTCGTGAGGACGAATGCCTTCAGACCACCAGCCATCTCTACTTCTTCGACCGTATCGGTTCGTTTTCGAGCTTGACTTTGCCATGCTTCAAAAGACTCCGGAGATAAAGGCCTTTGTTGGTTCATCCGGTTGGCTTGATAAACCTGAGTCAACTCGGACAAGACGGGTGGAAGACCGCTCCGATCCGGGCTATCCTCTTTCGAACTCCCTGAAAGGTTTGTCTTTTGCGATCTGTCCTCGCCCGTGAGTCTTGTCTCAGCGTGGGCTGACGGGTCCTTCTGAAGGACAACGGACTCTTCATTGGGGGGGACAAAATAGGCGCCGCTAGCAGATTCAACCCGTTGCCTGAAGCGTCTGTGATTGGCGTCATTCCATACCTCCCAGGTCGCAGCCTCTTCGTAACCTGTCACCAAAGACTTTCGATGTACCCGGAGTTTCTGGTAGATGACAGGTGCTGTTACAGCGTGGATCCTTTGGTCCTCGGCACTAATCGTCCACTTCAATAGCTCTTTGGCTGATACTGGAGGGGCAGAAATGATTCGAATCAGGAAGATAGCCCCCACGGCCAAGAGAACGCAAAGCGCAGCAGCCAGTCTTGTGGACGGCAGTGGCAGGTGCCCCAGCAAACCCAATCTTTTGAAAAAATGTAGTGATTGGGCTCTTGGAGCTGTCTTACGGTTCGACGGGGCCTTATGGCTTCTCTCCACCAGAGGAGAAGAGACTGCTTCAGAAGGGACGCTTTTCCAGAATTCTTCAAAAGGAGGGACCTCATCGGGGACGGCCTGAGAGGTGGCCTTAGTATAAGTCTCGATGTCGCGGTTCAATTCAGCCAATCGGAGGCGGATCTCCCAGGATTCCTCATTCAGCTTCTCTATCTCCGCATGGCGTTCAGGGGAAACCTCGCCATCCAAATACGAGAGCAACTCAACGTCGTCCGGCAGATCGAACCTTCCCAACCGTTTCCTTTTTTTCCACAATTTCAGCATGGATCCCTCGAAATTTTCGCAATGCTCGCGTGATGAGCTGTCCCACGGACTGGGGATTCATATGCAGTGCTTGTGCCACCTCACGATAAGAGAGGCCCCACCTTCGTAGCGCCAAACAATCCTGCTCCTTGCGGCTCAGCCGTTCCAGCGCCAGCCTTACTTCCTGCTGTCGCTCATGCTCCAAAAGGATCTCTTCCGGCGTCCTGGGGTAAGAAGGGTTAATTACTAAGAGTCTTCCTTCAAGCACATCTTGCCTGTAATTCTCGCGGGTTCGAGACCGCCTCATTTGGTCGATCGCCTGATTCCTTGCCATAAAGAAAAGCAGAGCCCGCTCGCACCTGCAGGTCGGCTCGTCCTTCTGAATTCGGTAAAAACTCAAGAACGTTTCCTGCACCACCTCCAAGGCATCGTCAGCGTTTCCGACAATCTGATAGACGTACCGATACAAGTTCTTGTGCTCCCTGCGGAAGAAGTCCTCGATTTCTGAGTCTCGCTCTTTCATGCTCACGCGCTTAACTGGCCCTTTCCAACCTTTTCTTTAATGAACAACGTCTTAGCGCCCGTTTTGGGACATGAAATCACCAGGATTTGTGCCTATGAATGAATCCAAGAGGCCTGGAATCAAATGGGAGGGGATGGAACAAAAACATAGCCACAAAAACTGCACAAAAGCCCTTGCCGGGGATTATGCCCTCCCGAATTTTCACAGCATCTGATGCAGTCCCAAAGGACCCAATATCGATTTTACATTAGAGTGTGAAATCACTATACTTTCAAGTTTCAATTCCAGGTCAGGCCCGGCCGCATCGGAGACGGCTGTCAGGGAATTGAGAGAACTGCAATCTTAAGGAGCCAACAATGAGAATCGCGAAACGCGTCAGCAAACTATCCAGTTCCCCGACCATGGCGGTCATGGAGGAGGCGGCTCGATTGCGAGCCGAGGGCAAAGAGATCATCGACTTCGGCGTTGGCGAGCCGGATTTCAACACCCCTGACAACATTAAGCAAAAGGGGCATGAGGCTATCGATAAGAACTTCACAAGATACACAGCCGCCGCTGGGATCAAGGACCTGCGCGAAGCTGTGGCCCTGAAATACAGCAAGCAGTATGGCGTCAACTACAGCTTCTCAGAGGTGGCTGTCTCCTGTGGTGCCAAGCACACTCTGTTTAACCTGGCGTTTGTCCTGTTCGATGAGGGCGATGAGGTCCTGTTGCCAGTGCCTTATTGGGTGACCTTTCCCGAGCAGCTGAAAATGGTTGGAGCTGTCCCGGTCGAGGTGGAGACGCAGGAAAGTGACGGTTTCATCCTTCGGGCCGGCGCCTTGAAAGAAAAGATCACTCCGCGAACCCGGGCAGTCATTATCAACACGCCCAGCAATCCCACTGGCGCGGTGATCCCCGGAGATGAGATCGAACGCATCGTGGATCTGGCCGTGGCGCATAATCTGTACATCATTTTCGATGAATGCTACGAGCGATTCGTTTTTGATGGAAACCAGCATGTCTCCATTGCCCGGTTCGCCTCCAAGGCACGTCACCTTTCGATCCTGGTGAATACTGCTTCCAAGACCTACGCCATGACTGGATGGAGAATCGGCTACATGGTGGCCCCCAAAGAGATCGTCAAGGTCATTGCCGACGTGCAGAGCCACAGCGCCAATGCGAGCTCTGTGGCGCAGAAGGCTGCGGTGGAATCCATTGTCGGCCCCCAGGAGTCGGTGGGGATCATGATTGCCGAGTACGGACGGCGGCGGAAATTCGTGGTCGATCGTTTGAATTCGATTCGAGGGTTGAGTTGCGCGAACCCAGGAGGGGCCTTTTATGCCTTTCCCAACGTCACTCATTTTTTGAGGGATGGCAGGATCAAGGACTCCCTTGAGTTTTCCAGCCTCCTCCTGCGCCAGGCCGGTGTGGCCGTGGTCCCGGGCTCGGCTTTTGGCAAAGAAGGCTATATACGAATCTCCTTCGCCACCAGCATGGCCAATCTGGTGAAAGGTCTGGATCGAATGGAGAAGGCCCTCCAACAGCTCTAAAGGCGAAAACAGAGGATGAAGTCAGAATGCTCAATTGTGAATGCTGATCGTTTACAGCTGAGAGTTGTCAGTCGGATGTATTCAGGGCCCTGTCCTCCCATGTTAAAATTGAAGATCTGGTTCAATGAAAAGGTGGTTCTGGCAGAAGGAGCCAGGCAGCTCCTCAGTGAGATCATCCATGTGATCCAAGAACTTTTCAGTTACCCGCACTGTGCCATTCTCCTGGTGGACGACAAGCAACAACAGCTCAACGTCGGAGCTTCCATCGGCTACAGGGAAGAGGTGGTCCAGAACTTTCGGGTGGCCATTGGAGCTGAAGGGATTACTGGTTGGGTGGCCGAGCACAAGAAGCCGCTTTACGTCCCGGATGTACAAAAGGATTCACGCTATATTGAGGGAATTGTCAATGGCCGGTCGGAGATTGCAGTCCCCCTCCTGATCGGGAGACGACTGATCGGGGTCCTGGATGTTGAGAGTGAAGAACTCGACGCTTTCACACGAAA
>JBGPHY010000141.1:0-10726 GCA_041484625.1 Terriglobia bacterium
AACTGGGCCGTCAGGTTGTAGTCATAACTGCTCGAATGGTATGCCGGACGACGCAGGGCCAGGTTCCGATAAGTCGACTCATCCACAGTTAATACTGGACCAAAGTCTTCCCTCGGATCTCCGGGATAGACACCCACGCCACGTGTGTACAACTGAGAGTTCGACGAGGATTCCCCTCCCGCCAGGAGGTCAGCGGCATCTGTGGATTTGCTGGAGGCACTCGTCAAGCTTTGTAGCCCGCCCAATGCCACCCCTGCACTGCTAACCGCACTCTTCAAAAAAGTCCTTCTTGTAGTGTGCATTTAATTTCTCCAAGGATATGAGCTTTAGGAATGAGTGACCATATCGTGAAGTTTGGACGCGACCCAGTCCACCGCGATGCGGATCAGAGCCTCTCCCTTCTCTGGGGTGGCCAGCAAAGAGTCGTAATAATAGCTGCGGTCGTTCTTCGAGTCTTCCGGATCCTTGAGGGCCAGGTGAACTTTTTCATAGTCGATACCCTCGCGGTGGACTCGTTCGGGAAAGGCAGCCAAAGCCACAGAAGTCTCGAATTCAGCCGAGTGTCCAGGTACCTTTTCCAAACCGGTCTGCATGATCTTCTTTACTTCCGCTTTGACTTCTTCCGACGCCGTATAGGCTTCCCAATAAGAACTAGCGTCGATGTTGACGCCGAGTTTTGCACGAAGCTCCGGCAAGAATGCCTTGAGTGGCTTGTCGTTCCCGCCATGGCCGTTAACAATGAAAATAGTCTTAAACCCGTGCACTCTAAGGCTGTCGCAGATGTCAAAAACCATGGCCAGGAAAGTCTCGGGACGAAGAGTAAGAGTGCCTTTGCGCTCCATCCAGTAGGGGGAAATACCCACCGGCACGGGCGTCGCGACAATGGCCTGGGGATAGAGCTGCAGGGCGGCTTGTTGGGCCACCAGCACGGCGCTGGCGGTGTCGTGAATCATCGCGAGGTGCTCGTTGTGTTGCTCGGTGCTTCCTGTCGGCACGATCGCAGCCTTCAGGAGCCCGGACTCCAGCGCCTCCCGAATCTCTTTGCGCGTACTTTCCCAAAGCAGGACTTTGCGAGGACTGACATAGCGATTGCTGACGCGGGAGACATTGGAGGAGGGCAAAGGCAGATCTCTGCTCGCCTTGGAGTCTCTCAAGGGGAAAACAGTTGCGAGGGTTGCCGTTGAACAAAGGAAATGACGACGGGATACCCGATAGTTCATCGCTGAGACTCCTTCTGCGAAATTGCATTTCTAACGTGGGAGCCGCGCTCCCGCGCGGCGATGGCCAGGTGTTGAAGGTCGCCGCTCAGAGATCGGCTCCTGCATTCGTATTGGTGGTGTTATGCCAAGCTGGCTCATGTGAAGTTTTCACAATATTCGATGGTCGGAAAAGACAGTCCCTTTCCTGGCCCGTCCCTGTAATTCTTTCCACTCCCGGCTGCCGTTGTTTTCGATGGTATCAAGGCGGATTCCCTTGACAAAGAGAGGGAAGCGCCCGCTCCTGAAATCATCCCAGTATTGCGTTTTGTAGGCGTAGTAGTTGACGGCCCCGGTAGGCCATCGGACGGCCAGCAGGACCTTTGGCGGATCGGGCTGTCGGGTCAGGGGCTCAATCCGGTACTTTGCCACCGCATCCTCGTCCAGTTCGACTCCCAGGCCTGGAGCTTCGAGGATGGCCGCTGTCCCGTTGGCAACGGCGATAGAGGGTCTAATCAGAGGATGAATGTAGAGTTGATGGCAATTCACCGCCGGCCAGGTCGCGTGCGAGAGCACGGCCGCGAAGTGCAGCGCAAACGCTGCCGTGATACCTGTCCCCACGAGTTGCAGCCAGAACGGCTTATTGGCCATGGCGGCCACAACTCCTGCCTGCATCACGGCGCTGGCACCGCCGCCGATGACAAACACGTCACAGACTTCCTCTTTGAGCGCTGTCATCACCGGCGGCGTGCCATAGTGCATGGCGATGGGAACGCGGGTGTGACCACGGAGAGAACGGTTTCCAGCGACATCGCTTTGGGGAATCGGGCTCTCAAAAGCGGCAACGTTGGGGAACTGGGAAACCTCTTGCATGACTTGAGTGGCGTGGCTCACGTCGAGTAGAAAATCATTGAAATCCATGTCGAGCGTGAAATGAGGCGGAAGCGTCTTGGTGAGTATACGGCAGTCCTCAACCAAGTCGCGCCAGGGTCGCGCCTTGGTCTTGAAGGCCGTATAGCCTTGAGCCAGTGCCTCACGGCATTCGGACACCCAATCTTCACCGGCCATATCCAGATCCCACCAACTGATAAAGGCCCGGTCGCGAAGCTTGGGACCTAGCAGCCGATAAACAGGGACACCATTTGCCTTCGAGACTGCATCAAACAATGCCATCTGCAAACCAGCACCCAGCGAATCATCCCACAGCAATTCAGTTGCATTTCGGCCCCGGGCATAGGCGAGAGTCTCTTCAGTGGGTCGTCCCCAGGTGTAGTACGGCATCGTCTCCCCAAAACCCACAAGGCCGCAGGCCAATGTCACTTTGTGAATCTGGAAGTAAGTCCATTCGTAGTTTTCGGCAACCATGCGGCGCGCTGGCACTGATCGCATGGGAACGTTTACCCAGGTGGTCTCGATCCTGGCGATGTTCAGGTTGAGATTCCCAATGGCCGGGGCGGCACCTTGCACCGTGCCGTTTGGAGGCGCTAACTTCGGGGTACCGCCGGTTCCCGAAGCAAGACCCTCTGGGCAAGCAAGCGCAGAGAATCCGGACGTACCGGCTGCGACTACGGCCAGGGAACTGCCTGCCAAGGTCCTGTCCAAGAACCTGCGTCGAGAAAGAGTTTCCATCATGAACACCTCTATAGTTGCATTACTTAAACGAACTAAGAAACGACAGTTTACAGCAATGATCCTTTTATCCTCAATTCCCTTATTCCCGTTAACTCAATGTAAAGAGATTTTTACCTCGATTTTACATTTTAGGCGTAACCCCTTAGGCATAATAGACGTCCAATCAACGTGACGGGCTGAGGTCCCGAAGGCCAGCCAAAATGTCTCTCGGGACAACGGAGTCAATCAATAAAGGAGAATCGGTATGAAAAAAAACACTGCTGTCCTCGCTTTTGTATTGAGCCTTGGAACCTTGCTGGCCCAACCAGGTCCGCCGACCGCAGGGCCTCGATGGGGTACGCCGCGTCTGGATGCGTTGAAATCGTTCCTGCAGCTTTCTGACAAGCAGGTGCAAGACTTCACGGCACTCTTAAGCTCTTTCCGCGACACGGTAAAGCCGATCCACGAACAGATCATGGCTAAACAAAAGCAACGGGAGCAAGAAATGGCCAAGGCCTCTCCGGATCCCAGCGTCGTGGCCCAGTTGATGGTGGATGTCAAGAATCTTCGAACCCAGATCAAAAGCAAGCGCGACGAACTCCAACCTCAGATGCTGGCGATCCTCTCGGATTCACAAAGGGGTCAGCTGGCCGCCCTGCAACAGGCTTTGTCCTTACAGCAAGCCGCTCGTCAGGCAGCAGCACTGGATTTGATCGAAGCCCCACAAAACAATACTTCCGAAGATGCAGGCTTTGGGGAAGGGTGGAGAGGAAGGCACGCCATGCGACCTGGACGTCCCTGAAAGCTTCAGGCCGAAGTGTTCTTGAGAGGTTCTACGGCGAGGTTCATTCATTTGATACAGCGACAAGCGGAGAGATCCGCTAATTGCTGCCACGGTGTCTCAAGACTCGTGGTTCTACTAGCGGTTTCTTTTTTGCTGACTGGCTGGCAGTTACGGGGCAAGCAAGGGTCAACCTTGTCCATTGACGTCAAAGTGGTCAACGTGCTTGCCACGGTGCGGAATAAACAAGGACAAATCATCAGCGACCTGAACAAGGACGACTTCACTCTGGAAGAAGATGGACGTCCGCAAACGATTCGCTATTTCGCACGAGAAAGCGACCTTTCCCTAATCCTGGGCCTGTTGGTAGACACCAGCCTGAGCCAGAGGCGCCTTCTAGGGCAGGAACGCAGTGCCAGCTATCGCTTTCTGGATCAACTCCTTCGCGAAGATAAAGACAGGGCATTTTTGATTCATTTTGACCGAGAGGTAGAACTCCTGCAGGATCTTACTCGGTCGCGCAAGCAGTTGGAGTCGGCACTTGGATCCCTGGAGACACCGCAGCCCCCCCAGCGAGGGGGACGAAACTCGCCTGGCCCCTGGCCTGGTCCGCGCCAAAGGGGCGGCGGCACGTTGCTGTATGACGCCGTCTTCCTGGCCTCAGACGAAGTGTTGAAAAAACAAGATGGACGCAAAGCTGTCATTATCCTCTCTGATGGAGTGGACACCGGTAGCCAACTGACTCTGGCGAAGGCCATCGAGTCTGCACAACGGACCAACACGCTGGTCTATTCCATCCTCTTTGCTGACCCGCAGGCGTATGGAGCCAGGGGTGGTTTCGGTGGTCCCGGTATGGGGGGTCCGGGCGGAATGGGCCGGCACGGAGGTGGGAGCTCCAGATTCCCCCAACAAGTGCATCCGGATGGCAAGAAGGTTCTCGAACGCCTCTCCAAGGAGACCGGCGGGGCTTTCTTTGAAGTTTCCAGGAAGCAATCGATTGAACAGGTCTACGAACGCATTCAGGAAGAGTTACGCAACCAGTACAGCTTGGGCTACACCCCTGACGGAGCGGATGTCCGAGCTGGCTATCACAAGATACGTCTTGTTGTGGCCAGACAGAAGGGTCTAATCGTGCAGGCTCGAGACGGATACTATACAGACCGGCGTGATCCTCGCCCAAACTAGACCCGCCCGAAAATAGAGGGGTTCCCGATTATCCGGTAACGGAACGAAGGCGGAAGAGCGACCTGCGCCAGCATACAGTGAGCTTCCTGTCTGGACGTAGGTTTTCGCGTGAATCCGGGTCTTCAGTTAGAGCCCAAATGAAGGCAAAACTGAAAAACTGCCTGCCTGCAACCGAGTGGAGACGGCGGCTAATACCGGTTGTCGCCGCTCTGGGTCTGCTGACAGTGCCGTGTGCCTTTTCCCAGACTGGCAGTCCAGTGAGTGCAGATCAGTCCTTACGCGGACTTCGCAGGTTTCCTTGACCACCATTGCATTCATAAAAGGCAAGAGTCATATGCCTGCTAGTTCCCGTTCGTGTGCCCCTTCAGGCTGCTGAACAAGACACCTTTCGAAAGAACCGAGACGTCCCTCCAGAAATCACGTGACTGGATTCATGAACCAGAGTACAAAGTCAAACCTAAGGAGCATCCCGGCAGGGCGGAACGCTTAGTGCGATTGGATGGTTTTCAGAGGGGATGGAGGGTATGACATACGGCGTATTTCGGTACGCGAACGCATGGCTAACTTGTCTGCTTCTGCTTAGCCTGTTTCCAGCGCTGCAGAACGAGGTGATCGCCCAGGAACAAAAACGCGATGTCCCACCATTTCCGCGAACCATGCTCAACCAGGGAATAATCCACATCGATACTCCCGATTTCAACCTGAGCCTGGTACGTTCTTCGCAGACGATCGCCGGCCTGGGTGACGAGGGCGGTTCGGGTTCGTGGTTGGCTGCTCTGATGAAAGAGCTGGGTGAGCCTGACAAAGAAGAACTCTGCAAGGTTCAGCAATTCGTTGACGGTGTGCTGTGGGGTGGCCTGCAGTATAAGGACGGACCGTTTCAATACGGCGTGCGCAAGAGCTTGTTCTACTATCAGCCCGATCAAATGCCGACAAACTTCTACCGCAGCGACCTCGATTGGAAGAGCTGGACGAGTTGGAACAAGCAGGCGTCGGAAGCAGTCGACCGATCCTTCAATTATCCCCACGTCGCTGCTGCGTATTGGGTGCTTTATCGTCTGGCACGCAACACCGAAGGCCTTGTCACCAACCATCCCTGGGACTGGTATCTGACTCACGCCTACGAAACAGCCATGGCAATGATCCGCTATGGCCCCGGCTATGCGCGGTTCGGGCAGATGGAGGGCGATGTCTTTGTCCAGATCCTGACTGACCTTCAACGCGAAGACTTGAAGACGCAGGTCGCCGACCTCGAAGCCAGGATGAAAAAGCGGGCGGATCGTTGGAAAGAAGAGGCTTATCCTTTCGGCAGCGAGATGCCCTGGGACTCCACCGGTCAGGAAGAAGTCTATGCCTGGACGAAATATTTCGGTTATCACGACAAGGCCGAGTTGACGCTTAACGCGATCCTGGCTTACGATCCGACAGTACCGCATTGGGGCTACAATGGGAGTGCCCGCCGCTACTGGGACTTCCTTTACGCCGGCAAGTACAAACGGATCGAGCGTCAACTTCATCATTACGGCTCAGGCATCAACGCCATTCCCGTGCTCGCCGAGTACCGTGAGCACCCCGAAGACCTTTACTTGCTGCGGGTCGGTTACGGCGGCACGATGGGTGCGATCACCAACATCGATCAGGAAGGATTCGCTTCGGCCGCGTTTCATGCCTTTCCCGACATGCTCAAGTTCGACCCCCTCTCGGGAGACTACGGTCCGAACTTCTTCGGGCACGCTTTCAACACCGGCACCTATATCGTCAATCACCCCGAGTTCGAATGGCTGACGTTCGGTGGCAACATTTTGGTTGACGGCGGCACAGTGAAGGTTACGCCACTGGATTCATTCCGCATACGCGTTTACCTGGCTCCCGCCGGCCTGTGGCTGACACTTGACGCCGGTAAGTTCGAGAGCGTTGAGGTAAATGCCAAAACAGGCCACGTCCGCGTGGGTCTTGCCCCCGCCACCATGTATACACCGAAGGCCCGTCTGCACGTGGAACGAACGGCCAAGGTAAACGGTGCCGGGACATATCATCTCGCCAAGCCGCTCAAAACCGAACGCGAAGCTTATGTTGTCCCGCTCCAGAAAGACACAACCTGGGTCGAGCTGACCGGCAAGCCCTAATCTGCAGCTCACCCCACAGTGTCACGAGTAACGCTCTGAGAGCGGCCGTGGCATGACAGTCTAAGATTTCTGAGATTTGGGGAATGCGCTAAATCCTAATAACAGCCAATAGCCACGGAATCACGGAGGCAAGGAGATTTTGTTCTCCATTCAGTTCTCTGAGTAATTGAAAGGACCCCGATGCTCAAGGATCATCCCCGCGGACTGTTCGTTCTCTTCTTTACCGAAATGTGGGAACGGTTCGGATTCTACATCATGATGGCCATTTTCGTTCTGTACATGGACGAGAGGCTTGGATGGGACGATGCCAGGAAGGGTAACTTCTACGGCTGGTTCCTGGGTGCAGTCTATTTCATCCCCATTGCGGGGGGATGGCTAGGCGACAGGATCATTGGTCATAGGAACAGTATCCGGTTAGGGGCAATCCTGATGACGGTCGGTTATGTGGCACTGGCCTGCTCGTCTCGTGAACGGATCGCATTGTTTTATGCCGGCCTGATCCTTATAGCCGTGGGTACGGGTGTTTTCAAAGCGAACATTTCCGTACTCGTCGGGAACCTGTATGAGGAGGGTAGCCAGCTTAAAGATACGGCCTTCAATATCTTTTACATGGGTGTAAATGTCGGGGCAGCACTGGCACCACTGGCCGCGACTTTGATCCACAGTTTCTTCAATAGCTATAACATCTCTTTCGGTGCAGCGGGGGTCGGGATGGTTCTTTCCCTGGGTATCTTCCAATGGGGGAAGAAACATCTGCTCTCGGTGCACACCAGGGGCCCGGCTGTGAGGCTGTCAGAAGTGGAAAATAGCATGGCCGCTTCCGGTGCCGAGGATCGGCAACGGGTCGTTACGCTCGCCACTCTTTTTGCCATTGTCATTTTCTTTTGGATCGCCTTCTATCAAAATGGATTTGCGCTCACCCTTTTTGCGCAGCGCTCGACTGTGGTGTACGGCATACTGAGACCGGAGACATACCAATTCTTCGGACCCTTCTTTATCCTCCTGTTGACACCGCTGCTCATCACGGTATTCGGCAGGATGCGAGAAAAAGGGAAAGAACCATCGAGTGCCTCAAAAATCCTTGCCGGGATGTTCATATCGGGTTTCTCAATGCTCATCATGGTATTTGCCGGGCTCGCCGGTGGTGACAGGGATCAAAACATGATGTCACCCTTCTGGTTAGTCTCGTCCTATTTTGTGGTAACCATCGCCGAGATCCTCGTTTCGCCGATTGGACTGTCTTTTGTGTCCAAGGTGGCACCCCGGAGGATCCGTGGTTTGATGATGGGTTGTTGGTTCAGCGCAACCGCCATGGGGAGTTACGGGTCGGGCTTGCTGGGGAAATCCTACAGCAGCTTTGCCCACCACGACTATTTTCTGATTATTGCAGCACTCCTTTTTCTCTCCTCCTTGTTTGTGCTCCTTTTCTTCAAACAACTCAACCGTTTTTCCAGATGACTGGCGCCAATGACGACACTCATTAAAGAGAAAGTACAGCAGGCCCGTGAGATCCTCAGAGAATTTGACGTTGACTGTTGGCTGACGTTCACACGGGAAAGCCAATTAAACGGCGATCCAATGCTCTCATTCCTGGTGGATGCCGACCTGACCTGGCACTCCGCGCTGATTGTTTGTTCTTCCGGCAAGACTGTTGCGATTGTGGGGGCATACGACCAGAGAACGGTCGAAGACACCGGAGCGTACGATGAAGTGATCGGCTACGTCGAAGGGATCAAAAGTCGCTTCCTCAGCACCATGCAAGCGCTCAACCCTCGTTCCATCGCAATTAACTACTCGGAAGGAAGCGAGATCTGCGACGGGCTCACGCACGGGATGTATCTGACACTCCGCGCCTTTCTCTCGGAAATAAGCTACCAGGATCGTCTCATCTCGGCAGAAAAGGTCGTCTCTGCGCTCCGGCAGCGGAAGAGTTCCTTAGAAGTCGACCTCATACGGGAAGCAATCAAAGCAACTGAGGAGATCTTCCGTAAGGTTGGGGCGTTTGTCTGTCCCGGCCGTTCTGAAAAGGAAATTTCTGCATTCGTGAAGAAGGAAGCAGAAACGGCCCGGCTCCAGCTTGCCTGGGAACCGAAGACCTGTCCTGCGGTCTTCACCGGCCCCGATACCGCTGGAGCCCACTACGCCCCGACGGACCGGAGGGTGGAAGGCGGCCACCTTCTGAATATGGACTTTGGGGTGAAGGTGAATGGATACTGTTCAGACTTGCAGAGGACATTTTACATTCGCCGGAAAGGAGAAGACGCCCCACCGCCCGAAGTGAGGCAGGGATTTGACACGATTGTCCTTGCCATCGAGTCGTCCCGGCTGATGCTCAGGGCGGGTGTCCGCGGGCATGAAATCGACCGTATCGCCAGGAACATCATTGTCGTCGCCGGCTACGAGGAATTCCCGCACGGGCTCGGGCACCAGGTCGGACGCTTCTCCCACGACGGAACAGCGTTGCTTGGGCCGCCGTGGGAGAAATATGCCGGCAAGCCGTTCGAGCCGGTCGAAAAGGGGATGGTGTTTACACTCGAACCACGATTGACCGTTCCTGAAAGAGGAATCGTGACGATCGAAGAAATGGTGCTGGTGGCCGGCGATGGCGCCCACTATCTCTCGACGCCGCAGAAGGAACTGCTGCTCATCTGACCGGCTCACCAACGCGTGTCTCAATCCAAGGAAGAGAGCCGTCTTTGCCCGCACAAATTGGTATGATCGAAGCGGAGCTGAAAATCATGAAGAACTGGATCAGATATCCGCGGCATCCGAGTACGCTCTTTGTTCTGGTCATCGGGTTCGGCCTTGCGCCGTGTGCAATAGGCATGCAGCCGAATTTGTCGCACTCCTCAGGGGGGATCGTAGTTCTTGACCCTCCGGAGAATGGCTTTTTCTCGAAGAAGCTGGATTACGACGGCATTCCCATCAAGGCGCATCAGGACGTGTCGGACGGGGCGCTTTTCGCAGCCAGGGAGCGCCTTTCGATGATGATGCGCAATCTTCCGGCAGTGCGATCGAACTTGCGAATGGCCGGGGCCGAGCTCCACATCATCGGCCGCAACCAGGTGACCTCCGACCTGCCGGAAAACCGCCACCTTAAGGGCAAGCCCTTCGATGGCAAACTGACGGTGGACGAGCGCACGCGTGGAGTGGGGGGACTGCTGACCTCCTGCGGAGAGGAGAATCTGCTGCGGCTGGACAAGGATCGCTACAAAGGCCGCGATATCTGCCAGCATGAATTCGCCCACGAGATTTTCGAAAATGGTTTTCCGGACCCGACCCTGCAGAAATTTCGCGCGCAGTACAAGCGTTCCCTGGCAAATGGATTGTGGGTCGGTTCGTATGCCGCCAGCAACGAGGACGAGTTCTTCGCCGAACTGACCATGTGGTATTTCGGCACGCACGGTGACCTTGGAATGGCCGGCTCAAAGCCGCAGGACGGTCCGGAAGGTCTGAAACAATACGACCTGGAGTCCTTTAACTTAATCGACGAGTTTTACAACGGCCGGATGGAAGTCCTTCCGATGGACAAAGGCTGGGCGGGAGAACAACGTCGTACAACCGTGCCGCTCCAAGCCAAGTCCTTCCGCCTGCAGGACGTGAAGCTCCTCGACAGCCCTTTTCAGCGGGCCAGAAAGGCCGATACTGCTTACCTGCTGACACTGGGTCCGGACCGCCTGCTCTCGCGCTTCCGTGAGTACGCCGGCTTAAAACCCAAAGGAGCTATTTATGGCGGCTGGGAATCGGGGACTCTGTCGGGGCATTCGCTGGGCCATTATCTCAGTGCCTGTTCGTTGATGTTTGCCGCCACCGGCGATACCCGGTTC